>JBJTHM010000183.1:0-5744 GCA_046094465.1 Rhodoluna sp.
CGTGAGCGAATTTTGCTAAAACATGTCCGTGCTTAGCACTTAGTCGCACCCAGTCGCCGGAAACATACCAAGGAATGATCTCCCCCTCAGTTAGAAAACCTAAACCAGCAAGTGCGAAAGCTGCCCCCATCGGAATTGGATATTTATAGTCAAAGGCCCTCCCCCAGATTTCTGCTCTCACTCTGGCAGCTATCGGCCCGCCGACTGAAGCCGGTAGGGTCTCGGTAATTTCGGCAACTCCTTTGCGAGCAATCTCAGTCAGATCACTCTGGTTGAGTTCTCCGCCTAACTCCCAACCCGATCTGGTGGGAGTCTCAGTTGACCAAGGAACACTAACTAGTTGCTCTGGAAGGCAAACCTGATTGGCTTTTGGTTTATTTTCGACCTGAGCTAATTTCTTGACCAGGCTGAATTCTTGAACCGGTGTATTGCCTGAGAGTTTTTCTAGCGCGTCGACAATCGAAACGGTCAGGTCAAACTCAGCTGGTTCAGCCAACTACATGGTTCTTAGGCCCAAAACCAAGGGGGCAGTTTCTAGATTTGCACCGCCGAAAATAGGAGCGACATAGATGGTGAGAACATCCCCGTAGGCTCTAAAGCGCACCGCACCTGTTGCATCCAGCTTTTCAGCCCGTTCCAGATAACGAGTTAGGTCAGCAACATCGGCTTCTTCAGGAAAAACAAAACAACTATTCATCTCCTAACTAAACTACCTGTTGAGGTCCAATCAATGAGGATGTGGAGGCCAAGATTGAACGAAAGTATGCCAATAGCGGAAGACCCGCTGGGTGAACTATTAGAAACTCTTTATCTGAAGCAGGCCGCTAGGACCCGAGAAGATATATTTATCGGCCCATCAAATTTTATGCCAACTGGGCGAGTCTTCGGTGGTCAACAACTTGGTCAAGCTCTGGTTGCGGCAAGTAGGACAGTTGAACCAGATCGAAAAATACATTCCATGCACGGCTATTTCTTACGTGGTGGAAAAATCGATTTACCAATCACCTATTCAGTTGATCGAATCCGAGACGGCAAATCTTTTAGCACCAGAGAGTTCAGGCTTATCAGGATGGCGAACCGCTGTTCTCATCTATTTACTCTTTCCAAGTCGAAGAACCTGGTCTAGAACACCAAGACACTCTGCCAGATAACATTCCTGACCCCGAGTCATTACCCCCACTAAAAGAGCTCATGGAAGTGATGAAGGATAACCAAGCGGCACAGTACTGGGCTAAAGGACGACCATTTGATATGCGTCACATAGAAAAATCCATCTACTTCTACGTTGAGGGTGAGCATGTTGCCCACCAAGCCATTTGGTTCAAAACAATCGGAGCACTGCCGGATGATCCAATTCTCCATAATGCTGCCCTAGCCTACGCAAGTGACTATTCACTTTTGGAACCGATCTATCGCCGACACGGTTTAGTTTGGTCACACCCAGGTCTTATGGTTGCCAGCTTGGATCACGCGATGTGGTTCCATCGCCCAGCAAGGGTGGATGAATGGCTCCTATACGTTCAGGATTCACCTAATGCCAGAGGCGGTCGAGGCTTAGGTTTAGGAAAGATTTTCAATCGCAAGGGAGAGCTGGTTGCAACCGTTGCCCAAGAGGGCTTAGTTAGAATCCCAGTTGAAGAGTTAGCTGAGCACTAATCGCGAGTTAACCTGCGATACTTCGACCGATGCGGTTTAGCCGCCTCAGGTCCCAGACGTTCTATCTTGTTCTCTTCGTATGATTGGAAGTTTCCTTCAAACCAGTACCACTGGTCTGGGTTATCGTCAGTTCCCTCATACGCCAAGATGTGTGAGGCCACTCGGTCTAGGAACCACCTGTCGTGGGTGATGACCACGGCACAGCCGGGGAATTCCAGCAGTGCATTCTCAAGTGAAGCCAGTGTCTCAACATCCAGATCGTTAGTTGGTTCGTCAAGAAGCAAGAGGTTGCCACCCTGCTTGAGAGTCAGAGCCAGATTCAATCTGTTTCGTTCACCACCGGAAAGAACTCCAGCAGGCTTTTGTTGATCTGGTCCTTTGAAACCAAAAGCTGCAACGTATGCTCTCGAAGGCATTGTCACGTTACCGACCTGCAAGAAATCTAAACCATCGGAAACAACCTCGAACAGGGTCTTGGTCGGGTCGATACCTGCCCTGGATTGGTCAACGTAAGAGATTTTGACAGTTTCACCGATTTTCAGTTCCCCACCATCAAGTGGCTCCATGCCAACGATTGTTTTGAAAAGAGTTGACTTACCGACACCGTTAGGACCGATTACTCCGACAATTCCGTTTCTTGGCAGTGAAAAGGAGAGCCCATCAATCAGCGATCTACCTTCAAAACCTTTTTGCAAGTTTTTTGCTTCTAGAACAACTTGCCCGAGTCTTGGACCTGGTGGTATTTGAATTTCTTCAAAGTCAAGTTTTCTTGTGCGCTCTGCCTCAGCTGCCATCTCTTCATATCTGGCCAAACGAGCTTTCGACTTAGTCTGTCTGGCCTTTGGTGAAGATCTAACCCACTCAAGTTCATCGCCTAACCGCTTTGCCAGTTTGGCATCTTTCTTACCCTGAACCTCTAAACGTTCGGCTTTCTTTTCCAGATAGGTCGAATAGTTTCCCTCGTAGGGGTAAGCCCGACCTCTATCTAATTCCAAAATCCATTCAGCTACGTTATCCAAGAAGTATCTATCGTGTGTGACAGCTAGAACAGCTCCGGGATATTTAGCCAGGTGCTGCTCCAACCAGAGAACTGATTCAGCATCAAGGTGGTTGGTTGGTTCATCAAGCAAAAGTAAATCTGGTTTTTCTAAAAGCAATTTGCAAAGAGCGACACGACGCTTTTCTCCACCTGAAAGATGGGTGACTGGGGTATCCCCTGGCGGGCAGCGCAGTGCATCCATCGCCTGCTCTAGTTGATTATCTAAATCCCACGCATCTAGGTGGTCAATCTCTTCCTGAAGCGAGCCCATCTCGGCTAAGAGTGCGTCGTAGTCGGCATCTGGCTCAGCCATCAGAGCTGAAACCTCATTGAATCGATCCAACTTTGCCTTGATATGGGTCACCGCTTCCTCAACGTTTCCCAACACCGTCTTTTCTTCATTCAGTGGTGGCTCTTGCAAGAGGATGCCGACCGTGTAACCGGGGCTCAATCTGGCCTCACCATTTGATGGGTTATCCAACCCTGCCATGATTTTTAGTACCGATGACTTACCGGCACCATTCGGGCCGACAACACCAATCTTAGCGCCGGGGTAAAAGGCAAGTGTGACATCGTCGAGGATGACCTTGTCACCGTGCGCCTTACGCGCCTTAATCATTTGATAAATAAATTCAGCCATGGGTTCCTAAAATAAAGGCGACACCCACCGAAGTGGGCCCAAACAAGTTTATCGAAAAGAACTGCTAGGCCTAAGGTGGGTGCCGCTTACCTCCGGTTCGAGCCAAGTGGGAAACTCGAAGCGGAAGATCTAGATAAGAACCTGGTCCCCTTTTTCAACATCGGATTCAGGAACCGAGTCCTCCTGCTCGCGGTTGTAGACAGTTCTCACAAAATTTGATGTCCCCCAGACCAGGTCATGGCCGATGTTTTCGGCTTCAATCTCAACCGAGGTTCCAGCTCTTTCGCCGTTATCCCAGTCTCTGACTCTTAGCCTTCCCATCACCAAAACACGGTCACCTTTGGAAATCGAGGTGGCTCCGTTTACTGCTAACTGGCGAAATGAGGTTACGGTGAACCAATTTGTTTCTGCATCGACCCAGCGATTTTTGACTCGATCAAATTTCTTGATGGCGCATGCTAGTCGAAATGAGGTTATTGGAAGTCCATC
This sequence comes from Rhodoluna sp., assembly GCA_046094465.1. Taxonomy (GTDB): domain Bacteria; phylum Actinomycetota; class Actinomycetes; order Actinomycetales; family Microbacteriaceae; genus Rhodoluna. The sequence continues at coordinate 3,825 of JBJTHM010000183.1, forward strand.
TAGAGTAACCAGATGTCTTGGAGTTGTTGCTACTAAACCAGAAACGCAATATGAATCTGACATGTTTATGAAACCTTTCCTAATTTTTCTTGAGGAAAGGATTACAAAAACTATTTTGCTCCGCTTGAGTTTTACACAGCCTATTTCAAATACTCAGCGAAGGCCGCTCTGGTCTTAGCCATCTTGCCACTTACAACAGTTTGGCAATAAGCATTTCCTGGATTCTTGGAGAAATAATCCTGATGATATTCTTCTGCTGCCCAGAACTTTTCTAACGGCTGAAGCGTGGTGACTATCTCCCCGTCCCACATCTGACCGGCTCGCTCCATTGCTTTCTCAAAGAGAGCTTTCTGCTCATCACCTTGATAGAACATCGCTGAGCGATAACTGGTGCCTATGTCATTACCTTGGCGATTGAGCTGTCTCGGGTCGTGCATCGTGAAATAAAGATCCAGCACTGTATCAGAACTGATCACCGATTCATCAAAAATGATTTTGGCGACTTCAGCATGGTCAGTTTTTTCAGAACAAACCTCTTCGTAGGTGGGATTCTCGGTGTGGCCACCTGAGTAGCCACAGACCACATCGATGATTCCCTTAAATTGTGAGTAGGAGGAATCCAAACACCAAAAACAGCCACCGGCTAATACAAATTCAGTCATGTATCTAGCCTAGGCTGAACTGGTGAGAGTTCGAAGACCCGCAGTCGGTGCCGCAGCAGTTTCCTGTGCGGCACTACTTTTTGGCCTAAATGCCAGCACCGTCAAGGTAATCATTCAAACTGGGATCACTTCGGAGCAGCTGGTACTTTTCCGGACCACCTTCACCGCAATTGTTGCTGGAATTGTGCTTCTACTTACTAATCGCAAAGCGTTCAGGCTAGAAAAAAGAGAAATCCCACTGATGCTCGTCTACGGCATTACGGGTATCGCCCTGATGCAGTGGTCATACGCAAATGCGGTGAGCCTATTGCCAATCAGTGTTGCGCTGCTGATTGAATACACTGCGATAGTAATTGTTCCTCTGGTTTCATACTTTCTCTTTAAAGAAAAGCTCACAAAAAAGCTCTGGTTAGGCATCGCACTGGTTTTAGCTGGACTAGCAATTGTTAGCAATATTTGGGATTCACAACTAAATCCGGTGGGAGTTGCCTGGGCCTTTATGGCAGCGATTTGCGTGAGCATCTACTTCCTGATTGGTGAACATACCCAAAAAACTAGAGATTCCATGTCTACGCTTTTTTATACCTTCTTGGTTGCCTCTATTTTCTGGTTAGTCATGAACCTGCTGAATCCGAAGGATTTTATTTCTCTTGAACAGAGCATGTCCCTGATGGGCAATCTTGCCATGATTGAGTGGCCTATTTGGCTTGCTCTGATCTGGCTAGGAATTATGGGCTCATTCATCCCGATGTGGCTTGACTACATAGCCCTAGGTAATCTCTCGGCAACTGCGGTAGGTGTCATAGCTACAGCTGAAACAATCTTTGCCTCGGCTTTTGCCTGGGCTTGGCTCAACGAATCCATGAGCACGATTGAGGTAGTTGGTGGAATCATCGTGGTAACCGGCATTGTTATTGCTGAAACTTCAAGAACGGTATCCAAGGTTTAGGCTTTACTTATGACTGGTAAAGCCGCCAAGATGCATTCCTCGAATGCAGCCACAGTTGCCCTTCGTGAAGAAGTTTTGCAATATGCCAGAGAGCGCATGGCTATGGATCCGGCTCCACTTGATGGACCACAGAGCTTAAGTTATCTAAAAAGACATGCCTCAAACACCATCAACGAAAAGGGACTGGGCGGACATAAAGCGCTAAAGATTTTTGAAGAAGTTTTAGCCCCGGCCTGTATTTCCACGGACCACCCCGGCTACCTCTCATTTATTCCGGCAGCACCTACCGAAGCTGCAACACTTTTTGAT
>JBJTHM010000184.1:0-2522 GCA_046094465.1 Rhodoluna sp.
GCATGGTGTCGTCAGTGTCGACAGGCCTCAGGGCACCTCGACCCCCGTGGAAGGTGCGACCCGCATCCAGGAAGCGGGCGTCGTGACCTCGGTGTTCAGGATCCGCGCTGAGATTTCCTCGATGCGTTGGACGAACGGGCACCAAGACGGCACTCAACTCCATTCCGCTTGCGCTTGTATTTCGAACTTGATTGGGCACAATACGCGCCCTGTGTGCGGGAATAGCTCAGTTGGTAGAGCACAACCTTGCCAAGGTTGGGGTCGCGAGTTCGAATCTCGTCATCCGCTCGAAGCGGGCTTAGCTCCGTGGAAGTTTGGTGGAGTGGCTGAGCGGCCCAAAGCAGCAGCCTGCAAAGCTGTAAAACCACGGGTTCAAATCCCGTCTCCACCTCCAAGTTTCACCCCGGACGATTGGCGCAGCGGTAGCGCACTTCCTTGACATGGAAGGGGTCACTGGTTCGATCCCAGTATCGTCCACCAAATTGTTAGTGTTAGTTCATGGTTGCAAAATTCACCAAATCCCTAATCGCGGTGCTACTCTGCGCGTTAGTGGCAACTCCTGTGTCCTTGATGCAACCAGCTCATGCAGCAGGGCCCGTTCTCGAAAGAGCTATTGACGCAAATGACGGTTACACTTGTGCGATTCGCCAGAACGATGTCGTTTATTGCGTTGGGAAAAATGAAAAGGGCCAGCTTGGGTTTTCCACGCTAAACGTATTCTCCGATCCAACAGCTGTGCCTGGGTTAACTAGCGCACTGAGCGTAACATCAGGTGCCTCGTTCGCGTGCGCAATTGGCACAGATGAGTTCGGGTATTGCTGGGGAAATGATGAGCAGGGTCAACTTGGCAGAGTTGCATCAGGTAGTGATTCAAAGCGAATTGATCTTTCGAAAACCCTTGTTGATCTTCGGGCAGGCAAGGACTACGCCTGTGCTCTAACAAACGAACTAACAATTTACTGTTGGGGTAGTTTTGGAGCGTTTGGTGAAGAGATAAATAACAGCTCAACGCCAGTGATGATCGCTGGCGTTTCAGGAGTCACTGCAATCGCTGTTGGTGACGAAGAGATCTGCTACATCACTAAATCGCTCTACTGTTGGGGAAAGATTACTGGTTCTAGAACCCCAGTAAAAATCGCTGAGTCCGGTGTAGTGTCCGCGGTGTCAGTTGGGTCAGATTTCATCTGCTATCTCAAGGCCGGCCTTGTTTATTGCTTTGGCGACAATTCGAATGGGCAGCTCGGCAGAGGAGATAAGAACCCCACTACCTCCATTGCAGCCGTCAAAGGACTAACTGGTGTATCCAGCATTTCAGTTGGAGGCCAGTCTGCCTGCGCCATCACTACTTCAGGCACGTCGTTTTGCTGGGGAGATAACGACAGTAAACAGGTTGCTATAACCTCAGGAGACTTACCAGACCGTGTGCCAACATCATTTGTCAACGCTGTTCAACTTGCTGTTTCGAAAACACACATCTGTGCGCTAAATAGAGATTCCTCTATTAAATGTGTTGGCGATAACTCTTTCTACCAAACGGGATTTCTATCTTCAACGGAAAAACCTCTACGGAGCCAAGCGACGGGGGAGATGCTTAGCGTGTCTGCCGGTTCGTCCCAAACTTGTGGGATCAGTAGAGAATACTCACTGAAATGCTGGGGAGATTTCCCACCGATAATTCCCGCTGGTGAGAAATTCCGCAGCGTTGCTGTAGGAAGTACATCAGCATGCGCGATCGCTTTTGACTCGACAGTCCGATGCTGGGGTTCAAATAGTTCTGGACAACTAGGAGATAACACAAATCGAAGCTCATCAAAGCCGGTTGAGGTTCAGGGCATCGAAAATGACGTTGTTGAAATCAGAGCAGGTTTGAAGCACTTCTGCGCTCGAGAGGAAACTGGACTGGTCTACTGCTGGGGCGACAATCTCAAAGACCAGTTAGGTTTTTCCGGACCAGACGCAAAAATCCCAACATTAGTACCAGGTATAGCGACTGCCAGAGAAATCGCATTAGGTGATGCCCACAGTTGTGTATTGCTAATGAATTGGAAGGTTTACTGCTGGGGAGATAACAGTAAAAAGCAAATCTTAAACTCTGGAACAAGCAAATTACCCGTCACTGAACTACTCATTGAGAACACAGGCAAAGTATCTGCTGGCGGGAATAACACCTGTTACATCTATAACAGCGATAATCGTCTCACCTGCATCGGTGACAACACGGAACTCCAGGCACCAGGGACTCTTACCGGAACTTATTCTGATGTGGCAGTTGGTGGCAGCTCAGTTTGCGCAATTAGATTCACCGATAGCGTACTACTCTGCTTCGGCTCGAACGTCTCTCTAAAACTTGGACGTACTGGTTTGAAGTCAGCAACGCCGTCTGAGGTAGCTTCATTGCGAGCTGGCAAAGTCTCAGTTGGACTGCAACACACCTGTTTCGTATCGGACAGTGATTTAACCCTTTCTTGCTGGGGGTCCAACGCCACTGGTCAATTGGCATCCAGCTTTGGGTTCCCGAGTGC
>JBJTHM010000185.1:0-3532 GCA_046094465.1 Rhodoluna sp.
CCTCGCGCATGGTCGGCCACTGCAATTTCGTCAAGCTTTCCGCTAAATGTAAGTGGTAAGTCAGAGACAAAAAATATTGCTGCCGGAACATGGCGCGCGGATGTCTGGTTACGTATCAATTTCTTGATCTCCAGGCTAAAACTCTCAGAGTGGTCTTTTGAAATCAAGAACAACACAATTCGAGCATCCCCATTCCAAGGCTGGGCAATCGCTAGCGCCCCGGATATCTCTGATACATCATCAAGAGCAGAGTAAATCTCACCCGTCCCAATTCGAACGCCAGAGATATTCAAGGTGGCATCGGATCTACCATGAATGATGACTCCGCCGAACTCCGTTTTAGAGGCCAGGTCTCCATGAACCCAAACCCCAGGCCAGGTATGAAAGTAGGTCGAGGTGAATCGGGACTTGTCGCGATCTCCCCATATTCCAAGCGGCACGCTGGGAAAAGGTTTTTTACAGACCAACTCACCCATGTGATCTATCCCAGATGAATTTCCTAAATCGTCGAGCACATCAACATCCATGCCGAGGAGCGCTCCCTGCATTTGCCCAGGATGAAAGGGAAGATTGGGGTAGGGCCCGATAAAACTGCCAGCAATATCAGTTCCTCCAGAAAATGGTGCAAGGGAGATATCGCCGTCAAATTGATCGAGCACCCATTGCGCAGTAGTCGCCGAAAGAGGTGAGCCAGTCACCATGATTGTGCGCAAATTCTCCAGAGGCCCAACTTCCTTTAGGGCTCGTCCAGATTCTCGAATCACATCAAGCAATCGTGCCGATAAGCCCAAATGAGTAAGTCGTTGCTTTTCTGCAAAATGAAAAAGTCTCAGCACATCGGGAAAGTTTGGTGATCCATCGAAGAGGATTAAATCTGCGCCCGTTCCTAAAATTGAGATTGACCAGTTCCACATCATCCATCCGGTTGTCGTGTAGAAACAGACTCGATCTCCAGGGCGAATATCGCAATGTAACTTCTGCTCCACCGCATGTTTGAGCAAAACGCCACCACTTCGATGAATTAAACCTTTTGGCACTCCAGTAGTGCCAGAGGTGAAGAGGACATATGCCGGATGATCAAATGGCCTTCGGATAAATTTTGGAGATTTCTTAGCCTCATAATCCCCCCAATGAGTAATCTCCACACTCTCACCAGCAGAGGCGCCAGAGGCAGAGAAATCTCCGCGCTCTCCAACGATTAGTAAGTATTTGATGGAGGGAATTGCTCTAAGGACATTACTTATAGTCTCAGACCGATCAAAGGCCTTCCCGTTCCATTGATATTTGGGCGCTGCTACAAGTACTTTCGGCTTCAGTTGCTCGAACCTTGAGTTTAGTGCGCTCTCACCGAATTCCGGAGAGGCTCCCGCAATCAGTGCACCCGCATCAAAACCTGCCAACACGAACGCGAGTACTTCAAAGCCAATGGGAAGTATCGAGACAACAGCATCGTTTTCATCAACTCCAGCGTGCTCGAGATAGCTAAGCATCCGGGCTACTCCCGCAACGAGATCCTCATGAGAGTGAACCTTTCCCCCATTTGAAAGATCCGACTCGGACACGATGACCACTTCATTCTGATGAGCAAGAAGATTCTCTACATAGCTCACTCGTGCATCGGGAAAAAAGGAAGACTGAGGCAGAACCGTATCCTGGTAAGAAATCTCCCCTTTTTCGCCAATGATTCCTAATTTGTCCCAGGCAAATTTCCAGAAATCTGCCATATTCTCCACTGACCACTTGTGCAACAGCTGGGCAGAATCCCCGCCGGAGAAAGGTTGAGCAGCGCGCTGAAAATCTTCAATCAATGACATGGTCGAAATATTATCGGAATTGAGAAATATTTTGCTTTTCTCGACAAAGCAAGGAGCTTAGACTCCGGCAATGGCCAACAACATATACCCGCAAACCTTGTTAGATGCCCTTCGAGAAGTTCACGTATACGTAACCACTCCATTTACCAATGATTTGATGAAGGTCGATGTAGATTCATTGCAGAAGAATCTCAATGGGCTTGTTGAGCGAGGTGTGCGAATCTGTGCCGTTGGTGGGGGCACCGGGGAGGCTGATGCCCTGGCACACGAGGAGCAGTTCGAGATAGCCAAGGCTGCGTTGGAATCAGTAGGAAAACGTGCCCTCGTAGTTGCAACTCTTCCGGGCAACCTTGGAGAGGCAATTTCACTTGCTAATCGCTATCACAGTCTAGGAATCCAAGTCGCTCTCGCGCTTCCACCGTTAGTCAGAGGCCGGGCTGTGTTGGAAGCTCCTGGAATAGTCGAATACTTCAAAGTGCTTACCGCAAATACTGACCTTCCGATCATGCCTTATAACAATCAAGCGTGGCCTCTTGATTTCTATCTTGGGCTGGCGGACAACCCAAAAATCATTTCGATTAAAGATGCAATGTTGGATCCTTATCAAATTTTCCGCGCCATCTCACGACTTGGCGATAGATTTGTTTGGATTGGTAACAAGTCTTTCGATCCACCAATCACTCATCTTCGATATCAAGCAGGCATGGAGTGTTTCACCTCAGGCATGGCCAATTTCTACCCTGAACCGGAGTTGGCGCTCCACGAAGCGTGTAAGAAAGGCGACTACACAGAAGCGATCCGACTTCAGAAAATCTGCGCTGGATTCTCTCAGTTGCGAAGTGCTGCAGATGATGCATCTGCGGTAAAAGCTGCGATGGACATCGCCGGCTTCAAGGGTGGAAAGGTCCGCCCACCGCGACTTAATGTCGATGATGCAACGAGAAAAGAGATTGCTCGTCTCTTAAAAGATATCTAGCGAGCCACCCAACCATTATCGATGCCAAAAGATGATCCTGTGATTGACTGAGAATTGGGGCCACACAAAAAGAGCGCAAGCGCGGCGACTTCTTGAGGTTCTATCAATCGCTTGACGGCAGCAGGTGCCAACATTATTTGATTGATGACTTCTGTCTCACTCAAATCATTTACCTCTGCTTGATTAGCGATCTGCTTTTCCACTAAAGGGGTGCGCACATACGATGGCGCGATGGTATTGGCAGTAACGCCATGTGGACCACCCTCGAGCGCAATCGCTTTGTGAAGTCCTTCTAGTCCATGTTTTGCCGTCACATAAATCGATTTGAAGGGCGATGCCACATGACCATGGATACTCGATATTCCGATAATTCGACCCCAACCAGATTTGTACATGTGAGGCAACACCCTTTGAGTCAGATAGAAAGGGGTACGGAGCATCAACGAGAGCATGAGGTCTGCCTGTTCTAATGGGAATTCCTCGATAGGTGCTACATGTTGGACACCGGCATTGTTGATGAGCACATCTACATCAAGATTATTCGGTAGGTACCGCTCCGGGTCAGAGAGATCAGCGGCAATTGTTGTGACTTGGCCTGAAGCTATCTTGGCAAGTGCAATCTCATCACGATCAACAGCGATTATTTTTGCTCCGGCAGTGGCAAACTCTTCGACACATGCTTTTCCGATTCCCGAGATCGGGAATCGGAAAAGCGTGTGTCGAAGAGTTTGCGCATGCCGGA
>JBJTHM010000186.1:0-7231 GCA_046094465.1 Rhodoluna sp.
GAAACCACAACAGTAGCCTCAGGATCCGCAGCAACAGCCTTCACAACAGCCTCAGAAGTCCTAGGCGGCAACGTCACCGAACCACCCAAAGCAGACAAACCATTCACAAACAAACTAGACAAAACAGTACTAGAAGACTTAGCAACCACAACTGATATGACTGTTTCAGCAAATGTTCCGTTAGCTGCGGTGACTCTTACTACAACTCGGTTCTCTCCGGTGCGAAGAGTTAAGTTTCCGGATACAGAAACTTGTGCTGATGCATCATTAGCAACGGCCACAACCGAAACGGACTTAGTTCCAAATGGAAGGGCCACCGTACCGCCGTTGTAGTCAACATCGTTTACCTTCAGGGACTTAAGCGAACTGTCGCTGGAAAGGCTCAAGACTCGAACCGAAACTGTGTAGGTATTGGAAGTTCCATCTGCTGCAGTTACAACAACAGAAACGGTATTTAATCCTTCAACCAAACCAGTTCTTCCAGAGACTACAACGACAGACTCTGGATCGTTGGCGATAGCTTCGACAGTTACAGAAGTAGTCAAAGCTGGCACTACAAGTGATCCGCCATCAAATGCAGTTGTAACACCATTAACCTTGAGGGACTTCAAAGTTTTGTCTGAAGACGGTGGTGTCACAAACAAGGTGATGCTGTAATCAGCAGTGGTCTGACCATCTGCAGCAGTAACACGAACATTCAAAGAGTTGTTTCCGTTTACAAGGCCAGTTCCGCCTGTTACAACAAACTTGGCTTCAGGGTCATTTGGAACAACCTTTATGGAAACAGCCTTTGAGCCTCTTGGCAAAGTGACGATTGAACCTGCAGCTGTGTCGACATTGTTGATGAAGATGTTCTTTACTGCGGCATCGTTAGAAGCGGGAACATTAACGGTGACTCGGTAAGTTTGCATTGCACCGCTCTCGGCAGTCACGAATGCAGTAACAAGGTTTGAACCGAGACGAAGTCCAGTTGCTCCAGTAACCACAACGCTGGTTCTTGCATCATTTGGCGTTGCGACCACAGTAACGCTCGTGGTTCCAGGTGTAACCTGGACAACCCCGTTGGTCGGAGCTTGACCATCAATTGTAAATGTCTTCAGGCTTGTGTCTGTTGACACAGGACGGACAAACAACGAAACCGTGTAGGTCTTAGTTGAACCATTCGCAGCGGTAACTGTGACAGTCAGCGTGTTGTTTCCATCTTTCAGATCTGATCTACCAGCAATCACGCTGACAGCTTCAACATCCTCAGTCTTCGCTACGACCGTTACGCTTCTGGTAAACGGTTCAAATTCCAACCTTCCACCGTCGACTGCGGTGATTCCGTTGACTGTAAAGATGGAAAGGTTTGTGTTTGAGGACAACGGTGCTACAACTGCCTTGAAGGAAATAGTTCTGGTTGTCTTCAAGTCACCAGCAGTGATCACTACCTGGATGGTGTTTTCACCGACGACAAGACCGGTACGACCCAGAACCTTAACTGTTGCTGCTGCGTCGCGAGTGACCGCTACTACATTCACTGAAGTAGTTCTGGAAGGTAGCTGGATAACGTCGCCATTTGCAACTGCTGAGCCGTTAGCTGTTAGGGATGTCAGCGCAGTATCCGAGGAAGCTCCACCAACACGAACAGTAAAGACGTAGTTCTTTGAGGTTCCATCTTGGGCGATAACAGTAACTGTGACTGTATTTTCACCGACTTGAAGTTCATCTGCGCCCTTCACTACAACCTGTGCATTCTCGTCTCTGGTTGTAACTTCAACCTCCACTGATGTGGCATCTGAAGCAACCGTCACAATGTCGCCAGCTTGAGTCTCGAGTCCATCCACCAAAATGCTGGTAACGGCGGTGTCATCAGATGAAAGCATCAGGGTTACTGTGTAATCCTGAGTAGTAGATCCATCTGCGGCGGTGACAGTAACCACAAGTGTGTTCTCACCTATTACGAGGTCTTCTCCACCTACGATTTCAAAGGTTGCAGCTGGATCTGCTGTTTCAACTTCGACAATTACGAATGTGTCTCCGGTTTCGACATCAAATACATCTCCGTCTACAACGTCGACACCATTAATGGTGAACTTAGAAAGCTCAGTGTTGGTGTTGTCAGGAAGAGTCAGGATAACTGTGTAAACCTGAACAGTTTCGCCGTCGGCAGCTGTAACTGTAACGGTTAGTGTGTTTTCACCAGCTGATAATTCTGAATCGCCAGCAATCTCTACTGTTGCATCAGGGTCAGTGGTCTCCACTGCGACAACAACATCAGTTGTTCCCGCTTCGAGTTCTAGAGTGTCACCATCTGCTACATCATTACCCTCAACCTGGAATACAGATAGAGATGTGTCGTTTGACAAAGCCACAAGCAAAGTCACTACATATTCATATGTATTTGTGCCATCTGCAGAGGTTACGACTACAGTAAGGGTGTTTTCGCCGTCAACCAGACCAGAATCACCGGAAATAACGTAGGTGGCATTCGGGTCAAGCGTCTCAACCATTACATCAACATCACTGGTTCCTGGCTCAAGTTCAACAACATCGCCTTCTTCAACATCAGAACCGTTTACTGTCAGGCTCACCAACTCAGTGCTTGTGCCATCTCCCACTAGGAGTGTGACCAAGTAGGTTGCCGTTGTGACGCCGTCAGCAGCTGTGACTCTAACTTCTAGGGTGTTTTCACCGACAAGTAGGTCGGTGTCACCGATGATCTCTACAGTTGCGTCAGGGTCCGTAGGTTCTGCAATAACGCTGACATCTGTGCTGTCGTAAGGCAACTCAACAACGTCACCGTCTGCCACATCAATATCTTCAACCTGGAAGAGTTCAAGCGATGTGTCTGAACTTGGCAAGACGATTAGTGTGATTGTGTAGTCCTGAGTTGTTTCACCATCAGCGGCGGTAACTGTAACAGTAAGAATGTTCTCACCAGTGACCAAACCAACATCACCAGTCACCAAATAAGAAGCATCCTCATCAGAAGTCACAACCTCAACAGCAACATCAGAAGTGCCAGCTTCTAACTCAATAACATCACCATCAGAAACATCAACACCATCAACAGTGATCGACGAAACAGAAGCATCATCTGAAGCTGGGACATCCAAAATCACAACATAATCCTGAACATCACCATTAGCAGCAGTAACAGTAACAATCAACTCATTCTGACCAACAAACAGATCCTGATCACCAGAAACCTCAAAAGTCGCATCCGGATCAGTAGTCTCAACAACAACCTCAACCGCAGAAGCACCAGGAGCCAAAGAAACAGTAGCCCCATCCTCAACATCCTCACCATTCACCTGGAAAGTAGCCAAAGAAGTGTCATCACCCAAAGCAACAACCAAAAGCACCGAATAAGAACCAACAGTCTCACCATCAACAGCAGTAACAGTAACCGTCAAAACATTCTCACCAGCAACCAAACCACTAGCACCCTCAACCTCAACAATGGCATCAGAATCATTAGCCTCAACAACCACATCAACATCAGTCGTATAAGCAGCTAACTCAACAACATCACCATCAGAAACATCAGAACCATCAACCTGGAAGGACAACAACGAAACATCATCACTCAACGGAACAACAACAGAGACCACATAATCAACAACAGTCTCACCATCAGCAGCCGTAACAGTAACAACTAAATCATTAACACCCGGCAACAAATCAACATCACCAAACACCTCAAAAGTCGCATCAGGATCAGTAGTCTCAACAACCACCTCAACATCAATCGAACCAGGCTCAACCTCAACAGAATCCCCATCAACCACATCAAACCCAGCAACCTGGAAAGTAGCCAACGAAGTGTCGCTGTTTAGCAAAACAGTCAAAACAATAGTTGTAGTTACCTGAGTCTCACCATCAGCCGCAGTAACAACAACCACAAGCTCGTTCTCACCAGTAACAAGACCAGAATCACCAATCACCTCAAAAGAAGCATCCGGATCAGAGGTAGAAACCTCAACCTCAACATCAGTCGTGCCCCAATCAAGCACCAAAGCATCCCCATCAACAACAGACATACCGTTAACCAAAACCTCAGCAGAAGCATCATTATTCGGTAGTACAACAAGAGTGACAACATAAATAGCTTCAGTTACGCCATCTGCAGCCAAAACGTTTACCACAAGATCGTTTTCACCCACGGCAAGTTCTTCATTGCCGCTGAATTCAAATGTCGCTTCAGGGTCAGTGGTTTCGATGTAGACATCCACTGAAGTAGTTAGAGGAGCTAATTCAAGTGAACCGCCGTCCTCCACTGCTTCACCGTTGACCTCAAAGGTGGCCAAGGAAACATCATCGTTTCTAAGAACGTTTAGTGTGATGACATATTCTTGAGTGGTAACCTGATCCGCAGCAGTGACAAGGATTGAGAGGGTGTTTTCACCAGCAACAAGGTCTGTATCCCCTGTAATTTCAACGGTTGCGTCAGGGTCAGAAGTAGCTACATCAACCTGGACAGAATCTGTACCCGCAGCGATATCTAACGTTTCGCCATCGACAACATCAACACCGTCGACAAGTATTTCTGAAACAGTTGCGTCAGTGTTTAGAGCAACATTCAGAGTCACATAAAATTCTTCAGTTGTCTCACCATCAGCAGCGGTCACAATTACCGTAAGTAGGTTTTCGCCAGCAACAAGTGCTGTATCTCCAGAAATTTCATAAGTTGCATCGAGATCGTTTGTTTCAACCAATACATCAACTTCGGTAGTTAATGCAGCTAGTTCAACAACAGAACCGTCTTGAACATCACTTCCATCTACCTGGAATGTAATCAAACTTGCATCCGAGTTGTAGGCAACAATCAAATCTACGGACGTGGTTCCAACAGATCCATCTGCAGCAGTTACAACAATGCTAAGAACGTTATCGCCGGTGACTAGATCGGTTCCACCAAGAATTACGTAAGTCGAGTTGGCATCAAAGGTTTCTACGGAAACGTTTACACTCTGGGTTAAATACGGAAGATAAATATCTTCGCCATCAACAACTTCGGTGCCGTTTACCTTAAATGACTTGAGAGAGGTGTCAGAACTAAGAGTTGGCACTGAGAGAGTTACTGAATATGTTTTTGTTGCAGTTGTATCTGATGAAGTAACTGTGACGCTGAGAGGATTGTCACCAGCTACGAGACCAGTTGCACCTGCAACTACCACCGAGGCACCCGGATCTGTTGCCAGAGCTACAACGTCGACGGAAGTTGTATTCGGTGGAAGAGTTTGTGTGTCACCATCTTGAACAGTTGTGCCATTCACTGTGAACACAGATAAAGATGTGTCATCGCTTATTGCTGCGGATGATGAAGAAACATTCAATGGCACGAGGATCATTGCGAGCGCGGCGAGTACGGCGACTAGGCCACGTATACGTGTATTTAATAAACTCAAGGCTCTCCCCTCTCAGGAGTCCTAAAACAGTATGAAACTAGGTTTTCAGTATGCCACTTATTAAAGGTTAGAAAACAAGTTTTTTCCCGTAGTTACTGGGCTGTGACCAAAAACGTAACCTGGAATTCACCTGTGGATAACTCTGGGTGATTTTTGTCAAACGGGAACAAAATAGAGAGAAAAATGCCTCAAAAGGGTAAGGTTTATCTGTGGCCAAGACCAATGATCTGAAGAGCTTTTCCTTCGTCATGCCAGTGCTGAACGAAGAAAACCACCTAGCTGGTGCAGTTGAGAGCATATTTGAGCAAAAGGGCATTGAAGAGGGGCAAATTGAGGTCATTTTGGCCCTAGGTCCCTCCACTGATGCGACAAATTCAGTCGCCGAAGAGCTAAAAAAGCGTTTTCCAGTCAAAATTGTCCTAAACCCAACCGGTAACACTGCCGCCGGGCTGAATTTAGCCATAGCGGCCAGCCAAAATGACATAGTCGTTCGAGTTGATGCCCACAGCGAGCTTTCCCCCGACTACAGTTCCCTAGCAAGGCAAATCCTCAATGAAACTGGCGCTGCAAACGTCGGCGGGGTCATGAAAGCGGTCGGTTTCAGCCCCTTTCAGCAGGCTGTCGCCTATTCCTACAACTCAAGACTTGGTTTAGGTGGTGGAAGTTATCACGTCGGTGGTAAAGCTGGGCCGAGCGATTCGGTTTACTTAGGGGTTTTTAGGCGATCTAGCCTCCAGGCACTAGGCGGATTCAATGAAAATCTGGTTCGAGGTCAGGATTGGGAGTTAAATCTTCGAATTCGCAACTCTGGCCAGGTGGTGTGGTTTGACCCTAGGTTGGAAGTCACTTATCATCCCCGAGCCAAGCTGGGAAAACTTGCTAAACAGTTCTTTACTACCGGATCTTGGCGGGCAAGCCTAACCAAAACTCACCTTGAAAAGGCTAATTTGAGGTATTTCGCTCCACCAGCTCTCGTTTTAGGCAGTTTTTTAGGGCTTTTTCTCTATATTTTTGGAATTTTTGGTGTTTTAGGGCTAATTCCGCTAGTTGGCTACTTCGTCCTCATCCTTTCTGCCAGCGTATTGGCCTCAGGTCTTGGTCTAACGTCTCGACTTTGCTTAGTACTGGCTTTACCAACCATGCACTTTTCTTGGGGTTTAGGGTTTATTGCAGGTCTGTTCTCCAAGCGGTGAAACTAGACTTGGAGCAGATATTTCTTGAGGGAGCCCATGTCTAGATTTAAAGTATCAAAAGCCGTCATACCGGTTGCAGGTCTGGGTACTCGCTTTCTTCCTGCTACCAAAGCCATGCCCAAGGAAATGCTTCCGCTGATTGATAAGCCAGTAATCCAATATGTGGTTGAGGAGGCAGTGGATGCAGGGCTGAACGATATTTTGATGGTTACCGGTCGTAACAAAAACGCCCTGGAAAACCACTTTGACCGGGTAGCAGAACTAGAAATGAACCTGGAGCAAAAAGGTGACACCGCCAGACTGCAACAGGTGATGGCTTCAAGTGATTTAGCCAATATTCACTACGTCAGACAGGGTGATCCAAGAGGACTAGGGCATGCAGTGCTCCGAGCAAAGCAGCACATCGGCGATAGTTCCTTCGCAGTGCTTTTGGGCGACGATGTTATGGATGCTCGAGATGTCCTTCTGACTAAGATGCTCGAGTTGCACGAATCCACCGGTGAGAATGTTGTTGCCTTGATGGAAGTAAGTCCAGATCAGGTTCACCTATACGGTTGCGCCGCAATCGAAGGTGAAATTCAAGAAGATGTTGTTCGTATAACTGGTTTAATCGAAAAACCTGAAGTTTCAAAAGCTCCTTCTAAT
>JBJTHM010000187.1:0-3176 GCA_046094465.1 Rhodoluna sp.
CCTCTAGGCAAGAAGAGTCAAAAAGTGGGCCCTACCGGGCTCGAACCGATGACATCCACGGTGTAAGCGTGGCGCTCTACCAACTGAGCTAAAGGCCCTACTTCTCAACTTCGAAGCCTCGATTAGAGGCATCTAGAAAACTATACCCTAGGCTAGGCGTTCAATGTAGCCAAAGCTCGCTCGTATTCGTCGAGAGATCTGGCTTGACCAGGTGCAGTAACAAACTTGGCCACTAGAACGCCATCCTTGTCGATAACGAAAGTTCCACGATTGGCGATACCGTGCTCTTCTAGGAATACTCCGTAGTCTTTAGCAACCTGACCGTGCGGCCAAAAATCGGCTAAAACCGAGAACTTATAGCCTTCTTGCTCGGCAAACACCTTTTGAACAAACTTAGAATCGACCGAGATTGCCAAAAGTTCGACTCCAGCACGGTCGAAATTGGCAAAATTGTCTCTAATCTCACACAGTTCTCCAGTGCAGACTCCTGAGAAAGATAGCGGGTAAAACACAATCACAACTGGCTTATTTCCCCTGAAGCTAGAGAGCGTGACTTGTTCGCCAAATTGGTTAGTAAGAGTGAAATCTGGTGCTAAATCTCCGATTATTAGTGACATTTATGGGCTCCTTTATGCTCTTTTCAGAAATAGCCTAACGCCTAAATAACACGCCCTAAACTTACCTTGTGGACCAAATAATGGTTCCAAAAACCCCTGTGTATTGAGTGACGGCTTTAAACCCAGAAGCCAGCTGCCCGATTATCCGAAGCGAGGATTCCTTGTCCGAGAACAAACTGGACTCTAATTCAATTAGCCCTAGCGACCGCGATCCTGAGGAAACTCGTGAGTGGCTTGAGTCTTTAGACGCACTAGTGAAAATTCACGGTGTCACACGGGCGAGGGAGATTATGTTGAGTCTTCTCAAGCGCTCCCATCAACTGAAACTGAATGTCGCTCTCGAATCTCTTGCCACTGACTACATAAACACTATTCCAACCGCCGAAGAGCCAGAATTCCCCGGCGATGAAAAAATCGAGCGCACCTATCGGGCTTGGATGAGATGGAATGCCGCAATTCTAGTTCACCGTGCCCAACGCCCTGGCATTGCAGTGGGCGGCCACATCTCAACCTATGCTTCGTCCGCCTCGCTCTATGAAGTTGGCTTCAACCACTTCTTCAAAGGTCAAGATCATCCATCCGGTGGCGACCAAATATTTATTCAGGGACACGCAAGCCCAGGCCCTTACGCTAGAGCATTTCTTGAAGGTCGAATAAGCGAAGAGCAAATGAATGGTTTCCGCCAAGAGAAATCTCACCCTGGCGGCGGCCTATCTTCATACCCACACCCGAGACTAATGCCAGAGTTCTGGCAATTCCCGACAGTGTCGATGGGTATTGGGCCGATCAATGCAATTTACCAAGCACAGGTGAATCGCTATCTCCAAGGCAGAGGTTTTAGAGACACTTCGAATCAACATGTCTGGGCTTTTCTAGGAGATGGTGAGCTCGATGAAGTTGAATCTCGTGGTGCGCTTCAGTTGGCCGCTAACGATGGTCTAGATAATCTCACCTTCGTTGTGAACTGTAATCTGCAGAGACTGGATGGTCCAGTTCGAGGTAACGGGAAAATTATTCAAGAGCTCGAAGCCTTCTTCAAAGGTGCTGGCTGGAATGTGATTAAGGTCGTCTGGGGGCGCGAATGGGATGTCCTGCTGGATAAAGACCACGATGGCGCACTCGTCGAGTTGATGAATGCGACTCCAGACGGCGACTTCCAAACATACAAGACCATGGACGGTGGTTTCATCAGAGAAAACTTCTTCGGAAGAGATCCTCGAACTGCAGCCTTGGTTCAAGACATGTCGGATAGCCAAATCTGGTCTCTAAAGCGTGGTGGTCACGATTACCGCAAGATCTATGCCGCCTACGCAGCAGCACTAAGCCACAAGGGACAGCCAACTGTCATCCTGGCTAAGACAATCAAGGGCTACGGATTGGGTAAGGCTTTCGAGGGTCGAAACGCAACTCACCAGATGAAGAAACTGACCTTAGAGAACCTGAAGTCTTTCCGCGATGACATGGAAATTCCAATCCCCGATGCGCAATTAGAGGCCGATCCTTATAAGCCTCCTTACTACAAGCCAGCTGATAGCTCTCCTGAGATTCAATACATGCATGATCGGCGAAAAGCTCTCGGCGGCTATATCCCAGAACGTCGAAGCAAGCACGTCTCTTTTGAATTGCCTGATGCTGCGGCTTATGAAGTTGCCAAATCAGGATCCGGTAACCAAGAAGTTGCCACAACTATGGCTTTTGTTCGCTTGCTCAAGGACTTATTGAAGACAAAAGAGTTCGGTCAGCGAATTGTTCCGATTATCCCAGATGAAGCTAGAACATTCGGTATGGATGCGTTCTTCCCAACTGCAAAAATCTATAACCCGCGTGGGCAGCACTACATCTCTGTCGACCGTGAACTACTTCTTAGCTACAAAGAATCTGATGCTGGTCAAATTTTGCACACTGGAATTAACGAGGCGGGATCAGTTGCTGCTTTCACGGCAGTTGGAACATCCTATGCAACTCAAGGCCAACCACTGATTCCTTTCTATGTTTTCTATTCAATGTTTGGTTTCCAAAGAACAGCAGACTCGATTTGGGCAGCAACAGACCAACTGACCAGAGGGTTCCTAATCGGAGCTACCGCGGGACGAACAACGCTCACCGGTGAAGGGTTGCAGCACGCAGATGGCCACTCCCCGATTATTGCCGCAACTAACACAGGCGTAATAAGTTACGATCCTGCTTACGGTTATGAGATTGGCCACATCATTAGATCCGGTTTAGATCGAATGTATGGTGGAAGCCATCCTGATCCAAACGTGGTCTATTACCTCACGGTTTATAACGAGCCGATACTCCAGCCAGAGGAGCCAGCAAACGTTGACGTAGACGGCATCATTCGTGGTATCCACAGAGTTAGCCAAGGCGCAGAGACTCCTAAGAAGGCTCAAATCCTCGCCTCTGGAGTTGCTTTACCTTGGGCTTTCGAGGCACAAAAGCTTCTTCTTGATGACTGGGGTGTGTCCGCTGATATCTGGTCAGTGACCTCTTGGAGTGAACTAAGAAGAGACGCACTGCTGCGAGATGAACAGCGCTTTTTGAACCCTGGCACTTCCG
>JBJTHM010000188.1:0-5537 GCA_046094465.1 Rhodoluna sp.
CTCAGATCCTTCAATCTTAGGAACTCGCTCGGAGCCCATGCGGTAGGCGGTAGCACCCATTCTGTTAATACCCACACCCAAGGGGTGACCCAGTGACGTTCGGCCATGCCCAAACCGCCATAGCCACCTGGCTTCGGAACCCAATAGAGGAACCGGTTAGCCTGCCCCCCGAAACCAGGCATATTGACCTCGGGAAAAGGCTCTTTTGCGTCAGGTAAATTACCTTCAAATGTGAGGGTTTCGATCTGTGCCTCCGAAGTCACCCGAAGAATGTCGGGTCCGCGACCGACAATTCCATGCAAAATCGGATGGGATTCAGAACGTATCCATTTCCAATCCGGTCTTGATTTTCGCTCAAGAATTCTTAATAGATTTTCGTCGTCGAAACAGGCCAATTGAAAGACCCGGTCTCCAATGGTGAATAACTGTGCCATGGGGCACCTCCTTTTTTTAGGTTGCCTTCTACCTATGGAATGTGGGGCAGGAATCAACGGACACTTGCCTTGAGGAGAGGGTTGAGGATTATTTTTAGAGGACAAAGTAATTGAATATGCGATAAACCATCACTTGATTTCATCCCCGAGGAGGCCGGAACACTCCTATGTTCATCAAAACTCTCCTCAACATAGGGACAGAATCCAAAAAGCTGCCTAGTCTTAGATTGAAGGATGTTAGGTTCTAGAATTTAAAAGGTCCGTTCCCAGCGGAGTTGGTCATCATAGGCGACAAACTTGCTTGGTGGATCGTTATGGGAGAAGAATAAGTGATAGTTGGATTTATCTAATAGAGTGAAGGGAGACTTCGCCTCAAGATATGTCTCCAAGGCTTTCGGAAGCTCATTAGATGTGCATTTCCATCCGTGTTTTTTGTAATTCATTGGGATGACGATATCCCCTCGAAGATTAATGAACCCGATCTCTCTCCACACACCACGCTCCATCGATACTTCAGCAAGAACTTCGAAGTAGATATCCTTGAACCATCGTTGTTTAAAATTACTTACTTCAGCGTAGATAGGAGGGATTATTTCTTGGCCGGTTTCATTGATAAAACCCCATTTATCACCACGTCTAACGGCTACGCGGTCCATAATTAACATACCGACCTCCTCGTATTGCTGAAGCCATAGGCCATAGGGCTCTCTTGGAATTCGCAAGGACTCTATTGCTGATTCGTTTTCTGATTCGTTTGGCATGGCAGGATCTCCCTTATGGCCGAGAAGGTCTTTGTTGAATTCGTTCTTCGATGAGTTTCAACTGCTGGGGGCTCAAATCTCGACTGATCCGGCTAGTAATTTCATCAATCCATTGAAGATAGTCGGGTTCGAAATCATATGATTTTGCATCGAGTTTAAAGCGGCGGAACCAATATCCGGCTTCACCGATATCGCGAGGCACACCGAGTCCAGCCACATAAAGCATGGCTAGGGCTGCTTGTGCACGGGCATGACCCTGATCGGCTGCCTTTCGGTAATATTGAGCTACCTCGGGATATTGCTTAATGTTGAAATCTGCACTTTGCACCATCATCGAAGCGCATTTGAACTGGGCCTCGGCGTGTCCTTGGTCGGCGGCCATACGGTACCACTTGAGTGCAGCTTGGGAATCTTGATCGATCCTTTCTGGTTTTCTCTCAATGCCGTCGTCATAGATCTTGGCTAGGTCCAGTTGTGCCTGTAAATGTCCTTCATTGGCTGCTTTAGTAAAATATTTGACTGCACGGTCATAATCTCTACTTCGATACCATGACTTTCCCTCCCAATATTGAAATTGCGGATACCCGCTGTAGTCCGAAAGAAACATTACGGTCGCGAAGGCCAGAGTAATTGCGCCTAGCGCTGCCAAAAGACCGACCACTAGGATTCCGATCCACTTGGAGATCTTAAAAAAGATAGGAGAAATCTTTTTCATTGGATCTCCTTATTGAATTGATGATTCCGAGACTGCATTTGGATCGTCAGGCTAGGCTCCAGACCCTCAACCGTAAGATCGGAGGATGGTGTCCTACCAAACTCTTGCCTCAGGCGCCTAAACATGTCTTTGATGGTTTTTCGATTATGCCTTACAAGACTATCGGCTTCGCTCTGATCAATGGGGCCCTTGTCTATCAATTTGTCATAACACGAACGCAAATGATCGTAAGTGTCTCCAAATTCTACATTAATTCGTTGTCCCCGATTTAATAGTTCGCGCAATGTTAAATCATGGGGCGTCAACGCTCGAAGTCGCGGAAAAAGTCGAAAGGAATCGCCGCCCATTCCATAGGCCATCGCAAATATTGTGTTATAAAGAGACGATACTTCGATGAGCTGTTCAATTTTTTCTTGATCGCCTACTTGTTGATAGGGTCCCCAGAGTTTGAAGGGGGAATGAGCCAAGATGGACTTCACACGATCATCTGAGCACCGAGAAAGAAATTCAGTAATTTCTCGGTAGCCCTCGATACGGCAAGCCACGGCGGTAAACAAGGGAACTAAATCCTCAGGGACACCTTCGACCTTAGGTGAATCGAACCAGAAGGATTGCTCGGATTCCTCTAGATAATCATTGTCGATCCCTCGTGTCCAATGATCGCTATAACTCACTAATTTGAGCACACGTCTCCATTGATAGGGACCTTTATCGTATTCAGTGAGGAGATCGTCACCGAACTCATCTGTCATGTCGTCCCCGTAGGGAGAAATTTTTATTTTATGCCCAGGGCCTGACCGTGAGTATTCGCAGCCATAGCACCACCCCAAGCCCACGCCCGCGGCGCCGCTGATTTGGATTCGAACGACCGAATCGAGTTGATAACGCTGTGCCATGAGGCACCTCCATTTTTTAGGTTGTCTCCTACGTATGGAATCTTGCGATTCTTACCACCGTGGCTACTGTTTGGAGTTGCTCGGTCTGGTGGCCTCTATCGAGAGGCACTCTACATACAATGCTTAGTATACACCGAATGATATAATTTACAAATGGGTGCCATATGAAAATGTGGCAGGTACTGTGAAGGCCGGGCCGCCTCACTTTTCAAATTGATTGCGGAGCCCTTCGTGATTCACCCTTACCTTCCTTGGATAGCCGCCGGAATTTTTGGCTTGGCCGTTCTCCATACGTTTAGCACCAAATACTTCGAACATTTAGCTCGAACTAAGCCTCGCCATGCTGGGGTTTGGCACTTATTGGGCGAAGTCGAAGTAGTCTTTGGATTTTGGGCCCTCGTACTTGCTCTGGTCATGTTTATTCTGCTTGGGAAAGAGCCCACGGTGGAATACCTGGAATCCCGAAGGTTCACGGAACCACTATTTGTATTCGCCATCATGGTCGTAGCTGCTACACGACCGATTCTTCAGGCTTGCGGAGCGCTAGTCCATAAAATAGCAAAGACAGTTCCCTTTTCGACTCCGACAGTTCATTATTTTTTGGTCCTCTCCTTAATTCCTCTATTGGGATCTCTCATTACTGAACCGGCTGCCATGACCTTGGCTGCCCTGATGCTTAGAGATTCGATATTCTCAAAGCAGGTAAATGAGCGAATGAAATATGCCACACTCGGAGTTTTATTCGTCAATGTATCGATCGGTGGAACCCTTACGCCCTTTGCTGCACCGCCTATTCTCATGGTGGCGGCAACTTGGAATTGGGATTTGATCTTTATGCTCAATACCTTCGGATGGAAAGCCCTTATAGCGGTTATCCTCAATGCATCTCTACTTACGTTTCTCATGCGCCGAGAACTAGCAGGACTATCTGCAAACTCGAGCGTACAACTAACCACACCTCGAACCCTTGTCCTAGTCCATTTGGCTTTCTTGTTAGGCATAGTGGTCTTTGCACATCATCCCGTTGTGTTTATGGGTCTACTTTTATTTTTTATTGGCTACACGGCTGCCTATTCTATCCATCAGGATCCCCTGATCCTTCGACAAGCCCTTCTGGTGGCTTTTTTCTTGGCGGGGTTAGAAGTCCTAGGTAGCCAACAAGCGTGGTGGATTCAATCTGTACTTTTAAAACTCAATAACGAGGGGGCCTTTTACGGCGCCATGATGCTGTCGCCCATTACGGATAATGCAGCCATCACTTATTTGGCGTCTCTTGTGCCGGGACTCAGCGCTGAATTCAAAGTAGCTCTCGTATCAGGCGCCGTCACAGGAGGTGGCTTCACGCTGATTGCGAATGCACCCAACCCAGCCGGAGCTTCTATTCTTAAGGGACATTTGAATGAAGGCGTTGTCCATCCTGGTAAATTACTCTTAGCGGCTGCGATCCCGACGTTGATCGCAGCTCTAGCTTTTAAGGTACTATGAGCAATTCCCGCTCGGGAATAATTCCATACATAACTAAGCGGCCCTAGATCGACGAAGAAGTTCTTGTTTTTCAGCTTCCGGTAACCTAGAAAGTTTTCCAAATTTTACATAGAAGTTGATACCCTGCTTGACAATAGGTAAGATTCTCAGATTCACCAAAGGTATACTCAATCTGGACTGAAGCCCTAGGCATATCTGCATTCAGAGCGCACCCAGTAAGATTCAGCATCTCCAATGTGCTGACTAGTTTATGTGCTTTCTAACTAACTATGTTGGCGGAGAGAAGGGGATTCGAACCCCTGGATGGTTTGACCCATCACACGCTTTCCAAGCGTGCGCATTCGACCGCTCTGCCATCTCTCCCAATTTTCAAATCAGCTCACTAGACTATCACAAACTTAGAGTAGGCCCGAATGGGTTGACTATCCCAGTGGCGAAGAAAACATTCTCAGGGCTGAACCGTCCAGATCATCCTGGCTAAGTGGTGTTGGGTCATTGAAAAGTGAAATTTGACACGCTGACATGATTAACTCCCTTGCCGCAGTTCAACTACAGACAAAATCGCCCTTTGAATGCTCTGCAGACCGTCTCGATTGATAAAAAACTGCGCCTTGGTCTGTCTGGCCTGAGCATCTTTTGCGCCAGCAAACACCGTTTCAAACTTCAATTCAACTGTACCAGCGGGTGAGCGTAGCTCGCGTACTGTCAGTATGGTTTCAAAGTTAGACGCAGACCCAAGTCGAACCTCGCGTTGAACCAATTGCTTTTCCATTTTCATCTCCTGTTTAGCCGGATGTGACAAAGCGTCGGGGTCGGCAATCTGGATCAAATCCCCCCAGTCCAATTTTGCGGAGCGGACCAAGCTCATAAGTCATCTCAATAGAACCAAACTCGGCACCGCATCTGGGCCACACCAAATGACGGCGTTTTGCTCATAGGCCTTGCCTAGCGACTTAGCCGCTTCTAACGTAAGCCCGAGCACGAGGAAGCTAGGCTCTCCGTGCCAGTCTCCGGATGGATGCTGCCCAACGCCCTCAAAGAAACTCAAGCTTCTGCGTTTCAGTTCAACAGCCAGCTCGACTTGGCGCTTTGCGTTATCGGCGTCACTCAACTCACGACTAAAGGGGTTACACGCCGTTATGACAGCGGCGCAGGAGGCACCCTTCGCCTTGTAGAGGCTGGCAAGTTCGGGGCTAGGTACATCTACCATGAGCACTAAAGGATGAGCCTGCGTGACCCTGTACTC
>JBJTHM010000189.1:0-20255 GCA_046094465.1 Rhodoluna sp.
TGGTCTATGAATTCTCTTCTATCGACCGGATTGTCGTGAACTATTCTTGAATCATCTGGCGTGAAAGACACGGTGTTTATATAACCAATCACATCTCTCGGTCTTGAAAGATCGGTTCGATTAACTTTCGCTTTGTTTTTAGATTCTCTATTGAGTTCAATCTCAACAAGGTTCTCTTTATCTCTAAATCGAGCTAGCGCTCGAATCACAGCCTGATCGGATTGAAACTTAATCATCGGGACATAAGAGCCATACCTAGGTGCTGTGAGTGTCGCTGAATAAAGTATTGCTTCGACGAGGCTTGTCTTCCCTGCCCCGTTGTCGCCAGTGATCAAGTTGATACCAGGTTTTAGAGCTATGTCTACAGAATCGTAGTTCCTAAAGTTGATTAGATTCAGATGCTTTATGTGCATCTCAACTAGAACCTATTCAGCCTTTTTTACTGCGTGACCGCCGAACTGATTTCGAAGTGCAGCCACAGCTTTCATAGCCGGTGAGTCATCTTGTCTTGAAGAGAATCGTGCAAACAATGCCGCCGTAATTGCTGGCATTGGCACAGAGTTAGCGATTGCCTCTTCAACAGTCCAACGACCCTCACCAGAATCCTCGACATAACCTTTTATCTGCGATAAGCCCGGATCCTCAGCTAAAGCCTTAACAAGTAAATCTAGAAGCCAGGACCTCACAACGGTTCCCTTCTGCCAAGCTGCGAAGGTTCCGTGAACGTCTTTGATGATTTCTTTCTTCTCTAGAAGTTCGTAACCTTCAGCAAAAGCTTGCATCATTGCATATTCGATACCGTTGTGGACCATCTTTGCGTAATGACCTGCACCAACATCACCTACGTGAACAAAACCTTCAGCTCGTTCACCTTCTGGGCGTAGGGCATCAAAAATTGGCATAGCGATGTCAACAAGTTCCTTGTCTCCACCGACCATTAGTCCATAGCCATTTTGTAGTCCCCAAACACCTCCAGAAACACCACAGTCTAGATAGCCGATACCTTTTTCTGAAAGCTCGGCTGCATGTCTGGCATCATCTGTGAATCTAGAATTTCCACCTTCGATGATTAGGTCGCCCCGCGACATGTATTGAGATAACTCATTGATAACGTCATCTGTAGGTTTACCGTGTGGGACCATCACCCAAACGATTTTTGGTGAAGGTAAAGACTCGACTAAATCCTTAATGCTGCCAACATCTGCAACTTTAGGATCTCTTGAATATCCGGTTACTTCGATACCTTTGTTGCGAAGTCGGGTGCGCATGTTGCCCCCCATTTTTCCTAGGCCGACTAGACCAATGTGCATTTCTTGCCTTTCAGTTGAACGCTTAGCGCTTCAGCATATTTGGGTTTAACAGATAACGGTAACTGTCAGGCGAAGCTGCGTCTTTGGAGGTTTGGCTTGACATGATGATGGGACCAGGTCGAGAAGGATCTCTCTGGTTCTTAGTGAATTCAATTTTAACAAACTCACTCATTATTTGATTTAGTCCATCAATAAATAATCCTGGTTTGAATCTAAGGCTTGTTGGGTTTCCCGTGAGAGTTGCTTCTACAAGTTCAGTTGCATTATTCTCGGAGCTGGTTGATTCAAGTTGAACAGAATTTGTTTCGAATGAATATCTGACGGTGTCATCAGATTCGTTAATAACCAACTCCACGCGCTTTGTTGCATCAACTAAATCCTGCTTGTTTATAACAACTGAATCTTCTAGATTGGTTGGGAAATATTGATCTATGTCTGGATAGTTTTCTATGTTCAGGACAACCGTTGTAACAATTCTGTTCTTAGCCTGGAAAGCAACCATACCTCTTTCACCTTCTGGTGATATAGATATGCTTACTTCCCCAAGATTCATAAAGCTCTTCTCAATATCCTGCATTGTTTTAGTTAGGACAACCGCAGAAACATCTCCTGATTTACCTAACCAATTGACTTTGCATCTAGCAATTCTGTTCGGATCTGCAGCTGTAAACATAACTGATTCGTTGTCAGCTTTTATTTGAATACCTTTTTGGAAAGCTCGAGTTGAATCTTTCGCTGATGCTACTGAAACTCTCCTGATTGCATTTACAAATGATTCACCATCGATAGTTCCGGACACTTCTGGGATTGGTGGAAGGGTTGGATATTGCTCAATAGGTAAAGTAGCAAGCTCGAACTTTGAGGTTCCGCAACTTAAAACAACCTTTGAACCCTCTAGAGTGAATGTGACTGGCTGGTTCGGTAAACGGCTGACTATGTCATTGAGTAGCCGACCCGAAACTAAAGTCGTTCCAGAAGTCTCTACGTTGGCAACTAAATCTGTTTGAGCCGATACATCATGATCAAAAACTGAGATTTGTATCGAATTAGCGTCGGCAACCAACCTCATTCCAGAAAGAACCTGGGATGTTGGTTTTGACTGCAACATTCTGGCGGCGAAAGCAACTGAATCAGCTAGGACGTCGCGATTTACTTGGAACTTCACAGTTCACCTTTCGTGGGGATAGTTAGTATATCTTGGCACATTTCCTTTTAGCCACATAAACAACCTCAATCCCTAAATGTTATGGGCTTTTTCTCTATATTCTTAAATTATTAACATCATTATTAACATCTGTGGATAATGTGGATAACCCTGTTAATCCCTTATTTAAAACCTGAATAACAACGGTGCAACTTGTATACACACCTGTTAATAATTCTGTGGATAACCTATTCAGTTGTGTATTTTACTTCCAGACTTCACAGTTATTTAGTTGTTTCCAACAGGATATAGACCGAATATTGATGGTTATAAACAGGGTCTGTTGATAAAAAGCTACTTTAGGTTAGCCCTTATGTCAGTGACCTGGTTGTAGATGTAACGCCGTTCACTCATCAGATCCCCAACTTTCTTGATGGCATACATCACCGTGGTGTGATCACGACCCCCAAATAAAGCACCTATCTTAGGAAGCGACATCGATGTCTTCTCTCGACAGAGATACATGGCTATTTGGCGGGCCACAACTATAGCTTGAGACCTTGATTTACCAAATAGTTCTTCTTGGGTCAGCTTGAAGTATTCAGAGACAGCCTTGACTATCTCCATGGGAGCGATTGAATTGCCATCTTCACTCATCGGAACCATATCCTTGAGCACAGCTTGAACCAAATTCATGTCAATCTGGGTCCTATTAAGTGCTGCATAGGCTGTTACACGTATCAAAGCACCCTCAAGTTCCCTAATATTTGAAGAAATTCGGGCCGCCATGAAATCTAGGATTTCATCGCTGATCCGAATTTTGTCGCTCTCAGCCTTTTTCCGCAGAATAGCGATACGGGTTTCAAGCTCAGGGGCTTGAATATCAGTCATTAAGCCCCATTCGAAACGACTTCTCATGCGCTCATCAAAGCTGTTCAGCAGTTTCGGAGAAACATCACTGGTTATGACAACTTGCTTTCCAGATTCATGTAAGGCGTTAAAAGTAGCAAAGAAAGACTCCTGAGTCTCCTTTTTACCCTGTAAAAACTGGATATCGTCAATCATGAGGACGTCTACCTGGCGGTATTTAGCCTGAAATTGGAAGCTTGTATTGGTCTGGATCGCGTTGATGAAGTCATTGGTGAATACCTCGCTAGAAACGTAGCGAACCCTCTTGGTGGGCCAGTATTGCTGGACATAATTACCGATTGCGTGCAGAAGGTGGGTCTTTCCAAGTCCAGAGTTACCGTAGATAAACAGTGGGTTATAGGCCTTTGCTGGGACCTCAGCCACGGCGAATGCGGCTGCGTAGGCAAACCGGTTTGACTCCCCTTGGACAAAACTCTCGAATGTGTATTTTGGGTTCAGTCGGGAAGAGCCTTCAGCTGCCTGAATGGCCTCAGAAGGAGCAGGCGAAGTCACTGAAACAGGTTCAGGTTCAATGTCAACTTGTTTAGAAACCGTGAAAGTGTCCGCCAAGTCAGGATTTACCACAATTCCTATGTTTGTGTTTCCCTCGGTGAGCCCCATTTTTTGAAGGGTGTCTAGTAAAGGCTCTTTTATGTTCCGCTCGATAAATCCCCTGGCAGTTTCGTTTGCAACTTGAAGATACAAAGTGTCGCCTAAGAGCCCTTGGACATTTATTAGTTGCACAAAGCCAAACATTTGGCCTGTTATCCGGTCATCGGTTTTTAGTTGGGCAACGACTTCCTGCCACTGATCGGCAGTAATTCCAGTTGGCTCAACCATGATCTTCTTTCAATAGCCCGTTATTTCAAGGATTTAGACTGTTTTCCACAACCTTAGCACCTGAATCAATCCTGTGGAAAACCACCTGTGAATAACTTCATAGTCGGCTTCTTAGTCTGTGGAAAACTTTTCTTTCAGTATTAAAGTGCCTTAACCCAAGAAAAAGCAAATCGAAAAGTCAAAAAAGTTCTTTTTTACCAAAAATGTTATAAATTGGTGGATCAATTATCGGTTAGTTCTGACTGGAACTAACATCAGATGGTTTTTGCTTTTAGGATTTTAATTCCCATAAAAACTTGACCTCTGGGCTATTTTTAGCGTAAATTTAAGAAGTTGTCTGGCTCAGGGTTCGGCCACAATACAAATTTTGACGAGAATCCATCTAAAGTTTCTGGAGCAACCAAATGACTAAGCGCACCTACCAACCTAACAACAGGCGCCGTTCAAAGACCCACGGCTTTCGTATTCGCATGAAGACCCGTGCCGGTCGCGCAATCCTTGCAGCTCGCCGCCGCAAGGGTCGCAGCGAGCTTTCAGCTTAAAAACTTGCTCGCTCGCGAAAACAGGCTTAGATCAGCCGAGGATTTTCGCTCAACCATGAGGCTAGGTCAAAAAGCCAGCACTGATCATTTAGTGCTTTACTTACTAAAAGGCGATGCATCAACCGACCCCCGTTTTGGTTTTGTTGTTGGCAAAACGGTTGGAAATTCAGTCAAGAGAAACTTAGTTAAGCGACGTGCGAGAGCTATTTGCTCTGGTCGAATCAATGAATTCGGGCAGGACGAGTCTCTCGTGATTAGAGCGCTGCCGGGTGCCGCGGAGTTGACTTGGGAAAAAATGCTCGATGAATTTAACCTTGGCCTTTCAAAGTTAAAGAGGATCCCAGCATGAGAACCCTAGCCTTGAATTTATGTGTATTACCTCGCAATATTCCGATTCTGTTTATTCTCATGTGGCGAAGGCTAATCTCTCCAATTTATGGGAATGTGTGCCGATATTACCCAAGTTGTTCCTCTTACGGTTTAGGCTCAATACAGCAGCACGGCATTACCTATGGTTCAGCTCTAACAATTTGGCGTATTTTACGATGTAACCCGTTTTCAAAAGGCGGAGTAGACGATGTTAGACCTGGACCAAGGTGGATTACCCTATCCAAACAAGGGCTAGTTTTTGTAAAGAGCGCAAAAAGCGCTGATCGATAGGAAAACAATGGACATCATAAGCATTATTTTGTTCCCGTTTAAGTGGATTCTGGAAGCCGTAATGGTGCTATTCCACAGCTTATTCACTGCCATGGGAGCAAATGCAGACGCTGGAGTTACTTGGGTAGCGTCTATTGTTGGGCTCGTGCTCGTTGTTAGAGCGGCTCTAATCCCTTTGTTTGTAAAGCAAATCAGGAGCCAGAGAACCATGTATCTGCTGCAGCCAGATCTGCAGAAACTACAGAAGCGCTACAAAGGCAAGAATGATCGTGACTCCAGAGAGAGACTTGCTAGAGAGCAGATGGAACTCTACAAGAAGCACGGATCTAGCCCGTTCTCATCATGCTTACCTCTAATTGCCCAGATGCCAGTATTTTTCTCGCTATACGCAACCCTGACTGAGGCCCAGCAATCACGTCCAGGTGTTGGAATGCTGACAATTGAGCTCTCAAAGTCCTTTGCCAGTTCGACATTCCTAGGGGCTAAACTCTCTGAGACTTTCCTTACGGCGAGTTCAATTTCAGTAAACATCCTTGCCGGAATCATGATTGTCTTGATGTCTGCATCACAGTTCATCACCCAGAAGCAAATTATGGCTAAGAACCAGAACCCAGACGTTCAGAACTCTCAGTTTGCTCAGACACAGAAGATCATGCTTTACGTATTTCCACTTATCTTCTTAGTTACAGGTTTGGCCTTCCCTCTGGGTGTATTGATCTACTGGACCGTTTCAAACTTCTGGACCATGGGACAGCAGTTCTTCGTAATTAATAGAATGCCAACCCCCGGATCGATTGCCCATAGAGAGCGCCAGGAGAGACTAGCCAAAAAGGGAAAGCTAACCCTGGATACAACCACTGAGGTTGTTGAGGAAGAAGAAAAACCCGTTCAAAGAATCCAGCCAGTTTCCAAGGCAAGAGCCAAAAAGAAGCCAAAAGGTAAGAAATAGTTATGTCAAGTGAAGAATTAGATAACCAAGAACCCCTAGAGGAAGCTCCTCTAAAAGAACCTAGGACTGTGAAGGACCTGGAAGACGAGGGGGAAGTCGCAGCAGACTATCTGGAAGAACTTCTGGATATCTTTGACCTCGATGGGGATATAAGCATAGATGTCAGGGACGGAAGAGCCTACATAGAGATTACGGCTGACGGGGAAAGCAACATCAAGTTGATCTCAAACCCTGAAACTGTTGAGGCACTTCAGGAACTAACGCGAATAGCAGTGCAGACCAAGACTCAAACTTTCAGCCGTTTGATTCTAGACATTGCTGGTTCACGACAAGCAAAGGTGGATTCTCTAACAAGGTTGGTCAACAAGATTATTGCCAAAGTTAAAGAAACCAACGCCCCGGTTGCCATGAAGCCCATGTCTTCATATGAGCGAAAAATTGCTCATGACCTCTTTGCTGAAGCCGGACTCAATTCCGAATCCGAGGGCGAAGGAAAAGATCGCCACATTGTTGCGAAACCAGCTGAATAGTTTCACGTGAAACAACTAGCTTAGGCCATTGATGTCTGACGAATTCACTGCTGAGCCTGTTCCAGCAGAAGCCATAGCGGTTTTCGGAGAGAGGCTCCCTCTGGCTGAAAAATATGCTGAACTTCTGGCACGAGACGGAGACCTGCTCGGCCTCATTGGACCAAGGGAGTTACCCAAGATCTGGTCCCGTCACATACTAAATTCAGCGGTCGTCTCAGATCTGGTAAATCCAGGCGAAAGGGTAGCGGACGTTGGGTCAGGTGGTGGCCTTCCAGGGATACCCATGGCAATAAGGGCCCCAGAGGCAAAATTCACCCTAATTGAGCCCATGGAGAGAAGAGCTAAGTGGTTAGCAGAAGTGGTTGTTCCGACCCTAAGACTAGCAAATCTAGAGGTCCTTCGCTGCAGAGCTGAGGAAGCGCCGGTTGATGCTTATGAGGTTGTTACTGCAAGGGCGGTCAGTGCTCTACCAAAGTTATTGAAAATGCTTGTCCCATTGGCTGGTCCGCAAGGACGGATTCTTGCACTTAAAGGCTCAAAGGCTACTGAAGAGATAGAAGCAGCTAAGCCACTGGCTGAGAAACTGAGGCTAGGCAATTTCGAGATTGTCACAGTTGGGCAAAAACTTCTCAAAGAGCCGACAACGGTTGTTCGAATTGGATTACTCTAGTAATCGAAAAACGGAGTTTAAAAATGTCCAAACAATCCCCAGCCGAAGCTACTTCAGTCACTCCTGCCACAGTTGTCACTGGTCTTGGCTACCCTAATGGGCGTGAAGAATTGTCGCCAAATCCCACCGGCTGGCAGCCTCAACAAGGCGAAATCAGCCAAATCGAAAAGAAGGTTTCACGTGAAACA
Organism: Rhodoluna sp.; assembly: GCA_046094465.1. Lineage (GTDB taxonomy): Bacteria > Actinomycetota > Actinomycetes > Actinomycetales > Microbacteriaceae > Rhodoluna. The sequence goes on from JBJTHM010000189.1 coordinate 7,743, forward strand.
ATCCGATGAAATGCTGTCCCCTGGCGGATTTCAGGATGCTCCCCTAGCCCAAGAACTCAGTGAAAATACCAGGCGTCTGAACAATGTTCGAAACGCTGTCATTGAGCGTCCGGCTAGCACCCGAATTATGACCGTAGCTAATCAAAAAGGCGGAGTCGGAAAGACCACATCGGCCGTGAATCTTGCCGTTGCACTTGCTGAAAAAGGCATGAATGTACTGGTCATTGACTTAGATCCTCAGGGAAACGCCTCAACTGCACTCGGAATCGAACATCACACCGGAGTGGCCTCCATTTATGATGCATTGGTAAATGGTGCCCCTCTCGCAGAATTAGTTCAAAAAAGCCCAGAATCAGAGAGATTGCTCTGTGTCCCTGCAACTATTCAACTGGCTGGAGCCGAAATGGAGCTCTATTCCTTGCTGGCTAGAGAATACAGACTGAAAAACGCAATAATTGAATACTTACAGGCGGCCGAAGTGGTTCCCGATTACATTTTTATCGATTGCCCGCCAAGCCTTGGCCAGTTGACGATCAACGCCTTTACGGCGGCTACAGAAGTGCTAATCCCAATTCAATGTGAATATTATGCTCTTGAGGGACTAACCCAACTAAAGTCAACGATTGAGATGATTCGGGGGATCTCTAATCCTCAGTTGGCTTTGTCAACCATACTTTTGACCATGTATGACTCGAGAACAAAGTTGAACACTGCAGTGGTTGACGACGTCAGGTCTTTCTTCCCAACTCAAACATTGCAAACCATCATTCCTCGTCAAATTGGCGTAGCTGAAGCACCAAGTTACGGTCAAACCGTTGTGAATTACGACAGAACGTCGAATGGAGCAATTTCATACATGGAAGCTGCAATAGAAATCGCCCAGAGAGGAGTCCTTCATGGCTGAGAAAAAAGGTGGCTTAGGCAGGGGAATTGGGGCACTAATTCCAGGAGCTCAACAAAACAATGACCGAATGGAGCGCCCCGCGGACGGCAACCCAATCAGCGTCTTTTTTGGTGGTTCGTCAAATGCGCCAGTAGATCTGATTCCTGTGCCTGGAGCGAGTTTTGGCTTCCTCAACGTTGATGACATCGTGCCAAACCCCAAACAGCCTAGAACTAATTTTGAGCCAGAGGCATTTGCTGAGCTTGTCGGAAGCATAAAGGAATTTGGCGTTCTTCAGCCAATCTCCGTTCGTTCACTTGGTAAACAAAATGGCGTTGACAAGTACGAACTCATTATGGGTGAAAGACGTCTTCGGGCAACTAAAGAAGCTGGACTTACTCAGATTCCCGCTGTTATCAGAGACACCGCAGATGAGAACATGCTGAGGGATGCACTTCTAGAAAACCTTCACCGAAGCGACCTAAATGCCATCGAAGAAGCTAATGCTTATCAGCAACTATTGGAAGAATATGGCTGCACACAGGATCAGTTGGCTGAAAAATTGTCACGTTCGCGCCCCCAAATCACCAATACGATTCGTCTTCTGAGACTCCCAACTTCCGTTCAAGCTAAGGTAGCCGCAGGGGTTCTTTCTGCTGGCCACGCAAGAGCCATACTTTCGTTGGAGAAGCCAGAACAAATGCTGGAACTTGCAGATAAGGTCATAAACCTAGGACTTTCAGTCCGTGACACTGAAATAGCCGCCAAAAAAGGACCGGTGCAACCGAGAATTAGGCCTGGCAGTAAGCAAGATGCCCTAAAAGCACTCGCAGAGCAACTTGGAGACAAACTTGGAACTAGAGTTACGATCAAGATTTCAAGTCGTAAGGGATCAATAAACATCGACTTCGCCAGCGTTGAAGATCTGAACCGCATCTTGAAAGAGATGGGTCAAGAAATCAAGTTCTAATCCTGTGGATAACTTTCCACAGTTATGTCATTTATCCACATTTCCGCTTGTTTTCTGTGGATAACTAAAAAAGAAGTGCCAAGAACTAAATCTTGGCACTTCTCCGGTAATTGTCTAAATAAAGTCGCTTAAATCAGCCAACAGACTTGGCTTGGGTTTAGCTCCAACAATCTGCTTTACAACTTGGCCACCCTGGAAGACATGCAGCGCAGGGATTGAAGTGATTCCATACTGTTGAGCGAGTGCGGGCTCTTCGTCTACGTTCACTTTGACGATGGTAATCTTGTCGCCGTGCTCTGCAGAAATTTCATCCAAAATAGGCGACACCATTCGACATGGTCCGCACCATTCAGCCCAAAAATCCACTAAAACTGGCTTTTCTGAAGCCAATACATCGCTCTGAAAAGAGCTGGTTGTTACATGCTTTGCTGACATGTTTTCTCCTTATTCGTTAGGACTATTCTAAATCGGTTAGGTAGTGTTCTGCATCCAATGCCGCGACACAACCTGAACCAGCTGCCGTAATTGCCTGACGATATGTCGGGTCAATGACATCTCCAGCAGCGAATACACCTGGAAGGCTAGTTTTTGATGACCTTCCATCAACTTTGATGAACTTCTCAGAAGTTAATTCCAATTGGTTTTCAACCAACCACACTCTCGGATCATTTCCAATAGCTATAAACAACCCATCTAAATCAAGTTGTTTGGTGCTACCGTCAACCGTGCTCTTCATCAATATCCCGGATAGTTTTCCATCGCCAATAAGTTCAGCCACCTCGGTATTCCAAATAACTTCAATTTTTGGATTGTTAAGAGCACGTTCTTGCATAATCTTCGAAGCCTTAAAGCTATCTCTGCGGTGGATTAGATAAACCTTGCTGGCAAATCTGGTCAAGAAGGTTGCCTCCTCCATTGCTGAATCTCCACCACCGACTACGGCAATTGTTTTCTCACGGAAAAAGAATCCGTCGCAGGTTGCACACCACGAGATACCGTAGCCACTAAGTTCTTTTTCTTTGGGTAAGCCAAGTTCACGATATGCTGCGCCGGTTGCGAGAATAACGGTTTTGCTTTCAAACGTTTTTCCGTTACCAGTTTTGACAATTTTTGTTGAACCTTTCAGGTCAACTTCCACCACATCATCTAAAAGAACTTCTGTGCCGAATCTTTCAGCCTGAGCACGAAATGCGTCCATCAACTCAGGACCTTGGAGCCCGTTTGGAAAGCCGGGGTAGTTCTCAACCTCCGTGGTTTTCATAAGTTCTCCACCTGCTTCAACCGATGAAGCAATCAGAAGTGGCTTTAGGCCGGCTCTCGCAGCATATATTCCAGCGGTGTATCCAGCTGGTCCTGAACCAATGATTATGACTTCGTGCAATTTGACTCCGAACTTGTTGGGCGTAATAAAGTTTAGTCTTCGCTTGAGCGACGACCCAATAACTTGTTTATTGGATCAGTGAGTGTCTTCACTTCAGGAACTTTGAATAATCTGAGAATCGTTAAATAAATCAGGACCATTACTGATCCAATAATTAGACAGGTCAGGGTTGAGGAGAGGATTGACAAAACGGGAAAGGCACCTTTGTGAGCACCTCCCATGAGTTGCAAAATTAGAAAACCTACCAGACCCGAAACAACCGCAGCGAGGATAAACTTGCCAGTCGCAATCGAAAGATGGCTGTGACCCAACGAGCCGAATTTTCTCTTAAACATTACGAAAGCTAATACCGCTTGAAGCAACACACTTCCACTTGTTACAAGAGATAAAGCAACGACAACCCAAATATGTTCAACATAAAAGGCCACCAGGAGAGATCCAATTATGTTGAAAATAATTTGAACGGTAGTAAATAAAAATGGTGTTCTTGTGTCTTCAAGCGAATAGAAAGCTCGCTGGATCATAAACACATAACTAAAAGGCAAGAGACCAATCACCATGGCGATAACCACATTTCCCAGTGCAATAGCGCTTGGTAGTTCACCAACGAACACTCTGGCAATCGGGTAGGCGAGCACTATTAGCCCTGCACTTGCTAAGACGCTAATCATTGCAATAGTTCTTAGACCATCGGCCAAATCTGTCTTTAGCTCGTCAAACTTCTTCTCCATGGCGTGAGTAGACATCCTGGTGAAGTAGGCAGTGGCAATCGAAACTGTTGCCACGGAATGGGGGAGCATGAAAATCAACCAGGCAATACTCATCGCAGCAACCGAGGCGATGGCTATCTCCTGTCCAGCAAAGAACGCACGACCGCCAATTGCCGTTGATGCGACGGCTGTCTGAACCACACCGCCGATTTGGGTTACCACCAGCATGCCCAGGGTCCATGATGAGGCTCGCATTGCAGGACCCAGCCCCACTCCCCGCCAGGAGAAGTTGAAATTGAAGGTCAACCCCATCCTTCTCCAGAAGACAAAAAGAATCAGAGCTTGCGAGGCAACTCCCAGAGTTGCCGTACCAGCCAGCAAGGTGATCTGGCTCTGAGTCCACTCTTCAACAGATCTATTGCCAATTGGATCTGGGCCGAATTGCCAGATAAATAAAATCATTCCCACGATGGCAACTATGTTGTTCAGTACTGGTGCCCACATGTATGGGCCAAACTTGCTTCTTGCATTAAGCACTTCACCAAGAAGTGTGTAGAGACCATAGAAGAACAGCTGAGGTAGACACCAATAGGCGAAGGCGGTAGCTAGTGCAAGTTGTGACGGTGACCAGCCGTTTGTGTATAGCGCAACGAGAAATGGTGCAGCAAGGGTAGTAATGATTGTGACTGAACCAAAAATCACGATTGCCAGAGTAAGCAGTCTGTCTATGTATGCCTTACCACCGTCAAGGTGCGCCTTAGCTTTTACTATCTGTGGGACAAGGACTGCATTTAAGACACCCCCGACAATTATTGCGTAAACGTTATTAGGCAACTGGTTGGCAACACCAAAGGCATCTGCTGCGTCGGTGGTAACACCTATTGTTGCTGCTAATAAAATCGCACGAATGATTCCTAGCCCACGGCTAAAAATAGTTCCGGAGGCCATAATTAGTGAAGACTTTAGAACGCTCAAACTCTCTGCCTTCTTCTGGATACCATTCGATAGCTACCCAGGGCTAACAAACCCGCAATCAAAACACCAAAGCCAAGAAGAATCACTAGCTCAATATCTGGGTTTGCTTTGAGTTTTATTTCTGTTGATTTACCTAATCTGATATCTGTGAAGGTCGTGACCCAGACCTTGATTTTGAAATCGCCAGAAGAAATCACGGAGATTGGTAACAGAGCATCTTTTCTTGAATTAGCTGGAATGTTGACTGAAACATATTCTTGGACGTTTACAGCTGGGTCTTGAGATATTGCATGAACTCGAATACGTACGGGGCGGTCGTAATTGTTTTGCACGGAGACCGGGACCTTGGATTCTCTAGAGACCATATTTATGTCTGAGCCCGCAACTATGTATACCTGGGCTGGTGGAAGTGCTGCGCTAGCCGTCGACATAGTTGCCAAAGTCGTCAGTAGCGCTAAAGAAACTCCAAGCAACGACTTCATTGCCTAGCTACCCATTCTTGGACCACCATGGCAAGTCTTCGTTCGTTTTCGTGGGTTAATTCATCGGCTAACAAATCGATTGCTACCCAGCGAATATCCACCGCCTCTTTGTCAGGATCATTCTCGATTGTTAGATCACCTGAGACCTGCTTCATAAGGAAATGATGCACCGTTTTACTGATAATCGCTGTTGGAGTGGAGAATTCGTAGTGGATTGACCCTAGAGGCTCAATAATCTCGGAGGTTAAACCGGTTTCTTCCTCTACTTCTCTTAGGGCAGCCTGTTCGATAGTTTCATCGCCTTCGGGGTGCCCTTTTGGAACACACCAGTCGATCCGACCGGAGCGATTTCGTCTACCTATAACAGCAATGCGTAGCGAACCATCAGCTGCTAGAACGAATCCCCCCGCTGATGTTTCTTCGACGCGCGGCTTTACCCGTGAGTTCATTGTTTAAGCCTAGTGCGGTCTATTTCGAAGGCATACTTAAAATCATGCGAACAGTGGCCGAAGCCCTAGCCAACTTGAATCGGACTAGCCAAAGTCCAGTTCTTGGCAAACTGGGTAATCTCTTTGTCGCTGCCGGCTATGAAATAGCGCTGGTCGGTGGACCTGTTCGAGACGCATTTTTGGGGAGAGCCACCAACGACCTTGATTTCACGACATCCGCTACCCCAGACCAAATAGTTTCCGTACTTACCGGATCGGTTGATGCTATTTGGGATGTTGGTCGAGAGTTTGGAACTATTGGAGCCAGAATCGGTGACACCCATGTTGAGATCACTACATACCGTGCAGATAAATATGATTCTGACTCTCGTAAACCGGAAGTTGCCTTTGGAACTGATCTAAGCGAAGACCTGTTCAGACGAGACTTCACAATCAACTCCATGGCACTTCGCTTACCTGAGGGTGTATTTGTTGACCCATTCAATGGATTGCAGGATTTATTAGACGGGGTAATTCGAACTCCTGGGGAACCAGAGCATAGTTTCAGTGATGACCCATTGCGGATTATGCGTGCCGCAAGATTTGCCGCGCAGCTTGGTTTTCAAATTCATGAAGACACATTTAAAGCTATGAAAAATATGGCGGAACGAATCAAGATTGTTTCTGCCGAGCGTGTTCAGGTTGAACTAACCAAGATGCTCTTAGCCAAAGAACCTAAAGAGGGGCTAGAGGCTTTAGTTGACTCCGGTCTGGCGGAAATTATTCTCCCGGAGCTACCTTCTTTGAAATTGGAAGTCGATGAACACCATCACCACAAAGATGTCTATGTTCACACCTTGACTGTTTTGGAACAGGCCATTGATTATGAGAAGGATTACGAACTAAATCAGGATTTAGTACTTAGACTTGCAGCCCTGCTACACGATATCGGCAAACCGCAAACTAAACGGCTAGAAGCTGGCGGCGGGGTTACCTTCTACCACCATGATGTGGTTGGAGCGAAACTAGCAACAAAGCGACTTAGGGAACTCAGATATGACAACGACACAATAAAAGCTGTTGCTCGTTTGATCGAAATGCATCTTAGATTTTTCGGCTACAGCGATCAGCCTTGGAGCGATTCCGCCATTAGAAGGTATGTTCGTGATGCTGGCGAGCTTCTACCTAGATTGCATGCACTTACTAGGGCGGATGTGACTACCAGGAATCAAAAGAAGGCTGAACGGCTGGCTCACGCCTACGATGATTTGGAGAGCCGAATCGCTGAACTTGCCAAACAGGAAGTGCTTGATGCAATCAGGCCGGATTTATCCGGTGAAGACATCATGGAAATCCTGGGCCTAAAGCCAGGCCCCGAGGTGGGTGCCGCCTATCGCTACCTGATGGAGATTCGCCTGGATGAGGGCCCTTTAGGCTACGAAGAAGCCAAAAACCGCTTGCTTACTTGGTGGCCAACAAGGTAGAGTAGGGAAGTTGTCTAAGAGCAGGACCCTGTGCCTGTATCAAAGAAACAAATGCATTTACCCTCCTGCCACGGAAGCGCCGTGGCCGTTCTAGTCCAGAGGAGGTGGGGTTAGTCATGCATAAATATGAAGTCTTGATCATCCTTGACTCAGAAGTAGACGAAAAAACCGTAGGTCCAAGCCTAGACAAATTCCTCAACGTAATTCGCAACGGTGGCGGCACTGTTGACAGCGTTGACATTTGGGGACGTCGTCGTTTCGCATACGAAATCAACAAGAAAACAGAAGGTATCTACGTGGTGCTTTACCTGACCTGTAATCCTGCTGATGTTCTTGAGTTGGATCGTCAGTTGAAACTATCTGAAGCAGTTGTTCGCACGAAGGTTCTTCGCGCCGAAGAAGCTGTGTTCAAGATTGGTCCAGTTGCTGTTCCAGAGTTCAACGCAAATGAAGACAAGCCAGTCAGAGCAAAAAAGACTGCAGCTAAGTCTGCGGAGTAATTCTCATGGCAGGTGAACTTTCCATCACAGTTGTTGGCAATCTAGCTAACGACCCTGAATTGCGCAACACAAACAGCGGTATCGCTTTTGTTGGTCTGAATGTTGCTTCAACACCAAGAACATACAACCGCAACACTTCCACCTGGGAAGATGGCGAGACTGTTTGGGTTAAATGCACGGCTTGGCGTGAAGTTGCTGAGAATGTTGCAAGATCACTCACCAAAGGAACTCGCGTAATCATTACCGGAAGACTAAAGCCAGCTTCGGCTTACCAGTCAAACACCGGTGAAGCTCGCGCTTCAATCGAAATCGAGATTGAAGAGATTGGTCCTTCACTTCGCTACGCAACTGCAGCTGTTACTCGCAGAGCACGCGATGGCCAGCCAGCAGTTGATGCGAACCCATGGAACAACGCACCCGCTGCACCTCAGACTCCAGCAACTGATAGCTGGGCGAACCCAGGAACTGAGCCAGGTTTTGCCACTGGCGATAACAGTCCGTTCTAAGAATTCATAGGAGAAATAGAAAATGGCAGGAAAAGTTAACAGCGACCGCGTGAAAAAGGGTGGTCGCAATGCTAAAAACATGAAGAATCTTCCACCGGCAAAACCAATCAAGGTCGGTGTGATTGATTACAAAGACGTAGCAACCCTTCGCAGATTCGTTTCTGATCGTGGCAAGATTCGTTCTCGTCGCATCACCGGTGTTTCTGTTCAGGAGCAGCGCCTAATTGCTAAGGCTGTAAAGAACGCACGCGAGGTAGCTCTGCTTCCTTACGCTGGTGCAGGACGCTAGGAGGTAGGGAATGTCTAAAGTTATTTTGACGAACGAGGTTTCCGGACTAGGTTCAGCAGGCGATGTTGTTGAGGTCAAGAACGGTTACGCGAGAAACTACCTTCTACCTAGAGGCTATGCAGTTATTTGGACCGAAGGTGGCGAAAAGCAGGTTGCTCAGATTAGGGCAGCTCGCGAGGCTCGCGCTTTGGCAACCGTTGAGGAAGCGCAAGCTATGAAAGATCGCCTCCAGGCTAACCCGATCGAGGTTGCAGTCAAGGCTGGTGTAGGTGGCCGCCTATTTGGTGCAGTGAAAACTGCAGACGTTGCCGCAGCCGTTGCCGCAGCAGGTCTAGGCGAAATCGACAAGCGTAAGGTTGCATTCTTTGCACCGATTCGTGCAACTGGAAACTACGAAGCAACTGTCAAGCTCCACTCAGACATCGTAGCCACCCTGAAATTGCAGGTTATCGCTAAGAAGTAGCCTGAAAGGCTTCTGATGGCAGGCTGAAAAGCCTGCCATCATGCTTTAAGTCCAGTTGTGGATAAGGTGTGGATAAATTGCCTTTTGTTCTCTATAATCCACCGAAAATCAAAGATAATTCTTTGGTTTAAGGTTTTATTACAAATAAATTTCAACAGACAAAATCGCAGTAATAAAAGGGAATCAAGGACTTTTCCACAGATTTTCCACATGTTTTTACACATCTTCTCCACATCAGGTTCGGCGTGTTGCCTAAGTTATCCACAATTTAAACCACAGCCGTGTTTGCTCAAGCAATGTCCCTAGTGGATGCTACAACTAAGTTCTAACTAATTTGATTCAAAAGCGAGTAAAAATAATGTCCATTGCACCAACTGGCAAGGCCTTCCGAAGCGAAGATCGCCTACTTCCACATGACCTTGTAGCGGAACAAAGCACCCTTGGTGGAATGCTTCTTTCCGCTGATGTAGTGCATGCCATCCTGGGAGAAGGAGCACTCAAGCCTCGCGATTTTTATGCTCCAAAGCACGAGATTATTTTTTCCGCTATCGAGTTGCTAGCCAATCACGGTGAACCCACTGACGTAATTACTTTAAGTGCGGAACTAGTAAAGCAAGGAAAGCTTGCAACTGTTGGTGGTGCGGAATATCTCCATGAGTTAACCGCCATAGTTCCAACAGCTGCCAGCGCAAACTACTACGCCAAGATCGTAAAAGAAAAAGCAATTTTGCGAAGACTAATTGAAGCCGGTACTCGAATAGCACAACGCGGATACGACGGTGAAGGCGAAGTCGAAGAACTTGTGAACAAGGCGCAGTCAGAAATATATAACGTTGCTGATGATTCTACTGGTGCCGATTTTGTTCGCCTAAGCGCAGCACTTCAAATTGCTGCAGATGAAATCGAACTGGTTCAGAAGAATAAAGGTTTAGCAGGTGTCCCAACTGGTTTTACCAAACTGGATAAAGACACCAATGGATTGCATCCAGGTCAGTTAGTCATCATCGCTGCTAGACCAGGTTTAGGTAAGTCAACGCTGGCTTTGGATATCGCACGTGAGGCTGCAATCAAAAACAAAATGGCAACTGCAATTTTCTCACTGGAAATGAGCACCACTGAAATCACGATGCGTTTATTATCTGCTGAAACCGGAATCTACTTGCAGAGCATGAGAGCCGGAGGTATCACAGACAACGAGTGGGCCATCATGGCAGAACGTAGAAGTGCTATCGCTGGAGCTCCGCTCTTGATAGACGACAGTCCAAATCTAAACATTGTTGAAATTAGAGCTAAGTGTCGTCGAATGCTTAAAGAGTTCGACCTGAAACTTGTTGTGATTGACTACATCCAGTTGATGACTTCTGGTAAGAAAGTCGAGAATCGGCAGCAGGAAGTTTCTGAGTTCTCTAGATCGCTGAAGCTTCTAGCAAAAGAGTTGAAAGTGCCAGTGGTTGCGCTATCGCAGTTGAACAGAAAATCAGAAGATGGTGCGAGTAAGAAGCCAGAGCTATCTCAATTGCGTGAATCTGGCTCTTTGGAGCAAGATGCTGACGTGGTAATCCTGATTCACCGAGACTTCAGCGCTGCCGAGGGAACTCGAGTTGGTGAGGCAGAATTGATTCTGGCGAAGCAGCGAAACGGACCTACCGGAACTTCAAATGTAATCTTCCAAGGTCAATTCTCTAGGTTCGTAAACCCTAAGGAGTAAGGTGTTCATCTCGAACCTGTTGCGAAGCATCGTTTTTGCAATCGCAGCTGCCGTGTTAATTTTTAGTCAAGATCACAGCGTTCAATTAGGAGCAACAGTGCTTCTGGTTGTTTCTGGGCTGGTTGGTTTCATTGGCTTATTTGTTATCTTGCAACGAGAATCTAAAGCGAACTTTGTAGCGAATCTTTTTGCATCGATTGTTAGCCTCACGCTATCCATGTTTCTCTTAACAACGAATGGCTTTTTGGGATTGCAAAACAACTCCGGTGACCTGTTTGTGTTTCGAATCGTGGCCGCGATTTTTGTTTTAGCGTTGGGATCGTCGGAATACGCGCAGGGTCGTAAAGCAGACCTCGGTGATCGCCTCGAGTATAGAATTTCTGCAAGTCTAGGATTCTTAGCGGCAGCAATATTTTTGTTTGCACCATTGAATGATGTTAATGTTGTTGGTTTTCTAAGTGCATACTTTGCACTCTCGGCTGTTCAGCGCGGTATCTGGATTGCAACACCAGGAAAGCTGGTAAACAATGCCAAAAAATAAGACCACTTCGGTTGCATCAGTTCTAACCATCTCGGCGCTATCTGCCGTTTTTGTGGGGTTTATTGGTTTAGGTTCGTTTAATAATCCGATTCGTGTTGCGATAGCCGCGGGGATTACTTTTGTTGCTGTTTTAGTGTCACTACTTTTGCTTAGAGCCTTTGAAAAGGACGATGAAGTAAAGCCCGGTACTCCAAGACTTAAATAACCCTTAAATACTTGAGGCCGCCGGTTACAACGGCGGCCTCAAGATTATTTCTGTTTAGCGTCTAGCTTGCTTCACCAGCAGGATACCTCCAGCTGCCATTAGCATCGCGAAGACAGCCATTAGCATCAGACCACTGTTGCCACCGGTGTCCGCAAGGTCATCGGATTCTATAGTCGGTAAGGCCAGCTTTGTCAGCGTTGCATCACAGACACCTCCGGTGTTAGTACCTTCTAGTACGGTTTCAGTGTCGCCAGCTTCAAGAGCTTCACCGTCAGGAGATGTTGTGATCGCTGCGGTTTGGATTAGACCGTCAGGAACACTTAGATCACCTGGTGCAGGTGTGAAGTCAGGACAGGCTGGTGCTGCGGTTAGGTCAAAGCAAAGCTGTGGCTCTTCAGCCTCAAACCTCACAACGGCTGTTAGCTTTGAAAGCAGGTCTGCATCTACAGCACCAGCATTAACACGGATGCTTGGCTTGGTTCCAGTCTTTTCAACTGTGAGCGAATTCATTGATAGGAGCCCGCTTGAGTTTGGGCTGATGTCAACCCAACCAGAGATCGGTACACCGTCTGAGTCAAGGATGGTGACCTTGAGATCGGTTGCATCGATTCCCGATAGGGCTGCAAACTTGATTGATTCCCAAGTAAGGACTCGACCATCTTCATTACATGCAAGTCGTGGTGCAACTGCTGAGTATGGCATCTCTACAACTGGGTAGTCCAACTTACAGCCAGCTAGACCCGTTCTACCGTCGAAGGTAGTGATCTTTCCTTGGTTTCCGTTAGTCCAGAGACAGTTTGGAATTGCTGGGTCTGCGATGATTGCGTAGATTTCTGCTCCAACATTGACACCCGAGAAGCCATCACAAGCTGCACCGGTGGTGAAGCTGAAACAGTAAACGTCTGGCTCAGCTGAACCAGACGGTCCAACCGGAAGGTAAATCTTGTTGTTCTGTTCAGCGTAAGCACCAGCATCGCTTGTGTTCCAT
>JBJTHM010000190.1:0-5018 GCA_046094465.1 Rhodoluna sp.
TGATTACCCCCAATCAATGATAAGTGGCTAACTAAGCCCAGAAAAAAGACTACTGCTGGCTGAGCATCAACTAGCCAGCATTAGATAACTATTTAGTAAAACTTAGATGATGCCTCTTACCTTCAGTTCAGCCGATAATTCTGCATCACTAGGCTCAACTAGGTGCTTACCATCAGAGAAAACAATCACTGGAATGTTAGTTCTACCTGAGATAGCCTTAGCTTCCTCGGTGAACTCAGCAGACTGCTCAACATCCTTCTTTTCATACTCAACATTTAGAGCCTTTAATAGTGCTTCTGATCTCCTGCAGTCACCACACCAGTCAGCCCCATACATTACTACTTCTGCCATTTAATTGCCTCAATCTGTTCTTATCCGGTATTACTAATACCTCACCATCAAAACTAATACCTGTTAGGTCTTTCACAACCAAATCAGCATCAGTTTCCATACCTCTAGTGCCGACCCCTACAACTAAGCCGATACCTGCCTCAAATGCAGCTAAAACACCAGACTGAGCATCCTCAAAAACAACACAGTCCTCTGGTTCAAACCCTAGTTTTTTGGCCCCAAGTAGATAGGCATCAGGATATGGCTTACCTCGTTCAACATCATCACCGGTTACCAGTAATTCAGGTACTGGTAAACCAGCAGCCATTAGCCTTGCCCTACCTAAATTTGGATTAGCTGATGTGCAGATAGTCCAATACTTCTGATTAAGGCTCACTAACAGTTCTTTAGCTCCAGCTAAAGCAATAGTCATGTGAGCGGTTTCCTGTTCTAAGGCATTGATCCGATCAATTGCTTCATCATGAAACTCGGGAGCAGTTAGTTCCCTAACCATATCCTCTGCTCTTCTACCAGCATTCTTAGCCTTATCTAAGTCATAGCCTGGGTGATACTCACTAGCCCAAACATCCCACGCTGCCTTAGCGGCAGCGTGGGAATCAACTAAGACTCCATCGTTATCAAAGAGAATGCCAGAACAGGAAAACTTCATTACTGACTAGAAACGATGCTTCTGATTCGAACAGCAATATAAGCCGATACTTCAACCAAAGCCAGAATCAGTATGGCTGGCAACATTGATTTGAAGAACCATCCTAGATCTGGCTGCAATAGCTTCTCTACTGGTGGATAAACCGAGTAGCTTCTATCTAATTCTTGGATAGCCCCAATGCCATAGATAAAGGACATGATGGTGACTACAACTAAATAGATAACTACAAGAGCAAAGTTGAGATTGAGTGCTGCAGTTCCTGGAACTCTTGCTGGTCTAACTACTGCCTTAGCACCATGTGCTCTAGTTCTAGCAGAGTAGATGCTTCCAGCAATTATCGAAGATGCAACTATTGCTAAAATAAGAACCCAAACCCAGACCTGTGGGTTTTCTCTTCTAGCCTGATAGACCACAAGACCAATAATCAAAGCAATAGTTGTTCCAACTATTGGATAGATAAAGGCAAGAGCCGCGTCTCTTCTAGCCTTCTTTTGATCTGGAGTTGCCTTCTCTTCTGATGCATTTGATTTTCTATAAACAGTCACTGCTAACAGAGCAAAAATACAGGCAGCTGCTGCAAGGACAATAGGTAGGTAAACACCTAGTAGTTGCTCTACTAACCCAGAACCAGATCTAAAGGAGCTAAAAGAAGAAAAGAACAGTGAAATAGCAAAGATAGCTAGAGAAACCAGTGAAACTATTACCCCAACAGCAGTAAACCTAAATACCGGTAGAGATCCTTCTGACCCTTGAGATAACTGCACATCAGCTTTTCTAAAACCCAGGGCAGCAAACAAAGCCAAGCCAACTAGAGCAATAAGAAATATGTAGGTACTAGCCCGTAAAACACTCTCTGTTCCAGAAGTAATCTTCCCGAATTCGCTATAAATAGGTCTTTCTAATAGAGAAACATAGTTCCCCACAATAATGCCAAACCACATAAAGGCCAGGCCAATCAATTCAAATGAAGTTGCTTGTTTGAGTGCTTTATTCATGAGTTAAGCCTAACTGGATACCCAAACTGTTTAGCCAGATTCAAGGTTTCACCAAAAAACAGCCTCAAGAGTCAGGTATCTTCTTCTACCAGTGAGTGCAGATTGTCATACTGGTCCTGCTGAACAGCAATCAGTCTTGACTTAGCCACCTCGTAGCCCCAACCTTTGACTACCGAGGTTTGGCCATCAGGAAACCAGGTTTTTCGCAAGGTCCCTAGCTGGGAGGTAGGGTTTAGAAACTTGTCGGTGTATTTGACTCCACTCACTATTACTGCGCCGTCCTATTGGCTTCTGCCGTACAGCCCTTGAGTGGCTCTTCAGCGCAGTTGAAGGCATAGGCACCATCACCAGTAGAGATGAAGATCCAAGGTCTACCCTCAGTTGCCTTTACTTGATCTGGCTTAGCTTTGCTTAGCGCTTGCTTTAGTCTTTCTGGGTCGTGGTGGTACCAGTGAACAGTTTCACCGTTGACTACTACCTCAAACTTCTGTCCCTCGATCCATCTCGCAGAGATTGGGATTCTAGGTTGTGAGTAACGGAAGATAGGAATCCAGTGGAAGTTGTGGCCTTCCCAGTAACCTGGGCACTTCACTGGTTCAGCGGTGATTTCGAAGTCTGGAGCTTTTCCAGATTTTGCTAGTTCGTTGAACTGCTTGCCGGTGTGGGATGAGAATACCGGCAGCATTTCTGGTTCTTGGTTGTTGTTTTCTTCAGACATGAGTAATGCCCCTTCTTTATTAGTCGGGGCATTTTCAGCCCCATCTTTGTTTACCTAACACGGGTTGTGTTTTAGGTCTGTTCCGTTTGTTTGTTGCTTGGCACCTTACCGATGGGAGGCAGGTTGCACTCTTCTTTGCTGATTGCTCAGCTTGAACAGAAGTTATTTAGTTATTTACCTTGACCACGTTTTTTACGTTTATCAAAGTACTCGATTAATCCTAGTGCCCTATCCGGACATCCAAGCTCAAGATATTGTTTCACAGTTTCATCTTTTAGTTTTAGCGCTTGTTTGTGGTTGGCTAATTCTTTGTTGATTCTCGCTGCATTTTCTTTTGCGTAGAGAAGCTCCATGGGATTGTTCCCGACACGAGAATCTGCCAGCACCTCGTTGTTTAACGCAAGAGCTTCCCCAGTTCTTCCCATTTTTTGAAGAGCATGAGTAATCATGTTTTTGATGGGCACTACAAGATCATCTTGGAAGTCTAAGGATTCCCGTTTAGTGGTATCCCAGAGTTCAAGCATTGATTGGAAGTCATCTCTTTGCCAGTATCCGCGCAGCATGCCATCAAATGCTACCCAACGGGCCCTAATGTTGCCTTTCTCACTGGCGTTATCCATTAGGTTCTTTGAAGCTAGCACTGCCAGTTCTGGTTTTCCTGCTACTAGAAGATCCCCTACCTCTTCATACTGGGAGTCAAGATCTTCCTGCTTAACGCCAGGTGCTCTCTTAGCAAGGGCTTTGCACTCAGCAGCAATACGATTCGCTTCATCCATCTTTTCTTGGGCGGCGAGGCACTCAACCAGATAGAGGCCAGCTTCTAAACCATTAGCGAAATCCATACTCCAGCCGTTTACGCAGGTGTCATAGGCGCGCTTTAGCACTCTCTCAGCCTTTTCAAACTCCTCCAGTTCGAGATGAACCCTGCCCAGCAGGAGTTTTGTTTCAACGTCTGAAGAGTGGTTGAGGCGTTGCTCAAGAAGACGTACCTCTTTCAGAGCAATCTTCGCTCTTGAATAGTTACCTTCAAGAAGGGCTATCTTGGCAAATAGCCTGTCAACTTCAAGCAGTTCCATAATTCTGGAGTTGTCTTGATAAAGCTCTTTAGCAATTGCTCCAGCCTGTTTTGCTTTCTCAATTTCATCGAGCTCAATGTAACAGCGCATTAGAGCGGTGTTAGCGTGAGCTACTTCCGAGCCATCATCTAACATGTCGCCATACTCATTCACGATTTTGAATACGTGTACTGCTTCGGCGTAACGCTTCAACATGATCAAAGCGCTACCTTTACGGCAGTATGCCTGATTGATGAATTTGATAATTTCTTCATCCGGCACAAAATTCGGCTCAGCGTTGAGCACAATATCTGCACGACGAATTGCTTCCTCAGCATCTCCTTTAAACCTAAGTTGCCTAGCAGCAATGATGTTATTGATGCGATAGGACTCTAGTTTTATGTTGTGTTCTGTAGCCATATCAGCGGCAGTTTCAAGCAACCTGATCTCCTTTGACCAGTTTTGCTTGTGTGCCTGAAGAGCAGCTAGACTCACAAGGATCTCCACCTTGCGTTCCCAAGTTGTTTTGCCGTCACCGAACTCGATCCAGAGTTCGTCTTCGTCCGGGCCGTGAAAATTATTGGTCATCCAGTGCCTACTTCCATTTGTTTTGAGGTTGCCAAATCGAGCCTAAATAAATTTGGGTTGGAGAGTTATTGTCTAACAGGGCTATGACATTTAACAAGAACACGCCGTTCCCGCTAATGAAATAGAAAGTTATTGCTTCGGGAATATTTGCGTATATCTGTATTGATTTATTCCCGCTAGGCGGCTTTTGTGTAGAGGTTAATCGGATCAGCCTGGCTGGTGGTGTGATAGCCATTGCAATCTGGGCAGTGGTAGTAGCGCTTCTGGTTCCACTTGGTACGGCCCTTTTCCTCTAGTTCCTTCTTACCTAGATGACGCATTGTCGAGAGAGCTCTCTGGGCCTCTTTGGTATCACGGTATCTAACCTTGTCCGGATTGGCAGTACAGCGTTGGTTGTGCTTACTTGCTTTTGGCTTACGGTACTTGATCGCGTTTTTGCTCATAACAGTGCCTTTCGGTTAGAGGTGGAATTTTGAAACTCTGGTTATAGGAAACGCATCTGGAAAGGAAATTATTCCCGGATTTGGAAAAATAGGTCTCTACTATTTGGTCAGCAGGTTACTTGATTATCAGTTCCCAAAGCTATTGCCCTTATCCACAATTTCACTTATTCTCATTTGTAAGACATGTAAGACAGGAGATACTAATGGCCATGATAACTA
>JBJTHM010000191.1:0-3347 GCA_046094465.1 Rhodoluna sp.
GTTGTTGGACACTCTGGTCCCTGAACGCTAACACTTATGGTCTTGATGACTGCTTCTGGCCAACGCAATAAGACATTTTGCTTCACATCTTTTTCAGCATCTGAATTACTTGCCGTGATTAGACCGATACCTTTTGGTAAAAATGGCAGTCTTTTCTTTTTTAGTGGGTCGGCTAAACCCTCTGCGATTATCTTGGCTCTCAGCGCTTCGATATCTGCCATCAGGACGCCAAGTCCAATTTTCTTTATCGAAGTAACCTTTAGTGATAACTTCCCGCTTGGGACGTAGTAGTCCATCACACCGTTTACTAAAACTCGGTCCCCATCTTGGAACTCTTCTTGAGCAGCCTGAAGCACACCGTTGAAGATAACCAAAGGCAAGGTAGCGCCGGTATTTAGATCTCTCAAGTTTGGATAGGCATGGCCACCTGATTTGTGTTGGAACTTTATCAGTTCACCTTCAACCCAGGCTGAACCCCAGCGGGTTACAGCTTCAGAGATTCTTTGACTGAGTTGGGCAACCGTGAAGGGGTGGTCGGGATCTTTGCCGATTTCGGCTGGTGTATTCATCGACCCCTCCTTGGTTAGACTTGTTGCTGTGTCCAATAACCAGAATACTTCCGAGAAACGACACAAGAGGGTGCTTTTGGCCGCTCCGCGCGGTTACTGTGCTGGGGTTGATCGAGCTGTAATTGCCGTAGAAAAAGCCCTAGATTTACATGGCTCACCGGTCTATGTTCGCAAGGAAATTGTCCACAACAAGCACGTGGTTTCCTCACTTGAAAAGCGCGGTGCAATATTTGTCAATGAGGTTGATGAGGTCCCAGAAGGTTCTATTTTGGTCTTCTCTGCCCATGGAGTGAGCCCGGCTGTGGTCAAAGCAGCAGCCGATCGGGCACTGAATACCATCGATGCCACCTGCCCATTGGTGACCAAGGTGCATCGTGAGGTGCAACGTTTTGCCAGTGAGGATTTCGACATATTGCTGATTGGCCATGAGGGCCACGAAGAAGTAGAGGGAACCGCTGGTGAAGCTCCTGATAAAGTCCAGTTGGTCGATGGCCACAGGGGAGTGCTCAATGTCACGGTTCGAGACCCAAACAAAGTCGTCTGGCTTTCACAAACCACTCTTTCAGTTGATGAGACCTATGAGACGGTAGAGAAGTTGAAGGAGCGTTTCCCAACTCTGCAAAACCCACCAAGTGATGACATCTGTTATGCCACTCAAAACCGTCAGGTTGCCATCAAGAAAGTAGCTAAGGATGCGGAGTTGGTAATCGTGGTTGGTTCGGCCAATTCCTCCAACACGGTGCGTCTTGTTGAGGTTGCCTTAGACAATGGAGCTATTAGCGCATATGGCGGAGATTTTGATTAAGAGATTATAGATGAGTGGGTTGAGTATGTCAACTCGGTTGGTGTTTCATCTGGAGCGAGTGTTCCAGAGGTTTTAGTCGATGAAGTTTTAGCCTTCCTTGCTGAGCGAGGCTATGCGTATGTTGAGATAGTTCAAACTGCAGAAGAGGATGTTCAGTTCTCACTTCCGAAAGAACTGCGAAAAGATCTAAAAGCTGCCGGTGAAGACACCAGCAATAAGCTCAAGCGTCACTAAATCGACATAGATTTTTGAGCCGAACCCAATTCTTGGGTGGCAAGGGCAACTCGCTTTGCCATAGCAGCCTCGGCTATCTTTCCCCAGCCTCTCGTGTCGTAGGCTTTCTTATTGCCAACCTCGCCATCGATTTTTAGCACACCGTCGTAATTGCTAAACATGTGCCCAGCGATGGCCCTGGTAAAGGCATACTGAGTGTCGGTGTCGATATTCATCTTCACAACCCCGAAGCTAACCGCATCGGCTATTTCTTGCATGGTTGAGCCAGATCCACCGTGGAAAACCAAATCAAAAGGTTTGTCCTTGCCATACTTTTTGCCAACAGCCTCTTGGATATCTTTTAAAAGTTCGGGCCTAAGCACCACGTTGCCTGCTTTATAAACTCCGTGCACATTACCAAAAGTTAGGGCGGTGAGGTATCTCCCGTTTTCACCCAAGCCCAGAGCTTCGGCGGTGAGCATGCCGTCTTCAATCGTTGAGTAGAGGTGCTCACCTTCGCCACCAACAACACCGTCTTCTTCTCCACCAACTACACCTATTTCAACTTCCAAAATGATTCCTAGGTTATTGGTCTCCTTTAGAAGTTGTTTACCAATCTCAAGATTCTCGGTCAGGCTAACCGCTGATCCATCCCACATCTGTGAGTTGAAAAGTGGCTCCTGACCATTTTTTACTCGGTCTTTGCTCATTTCTAGAAGCGGCAATAAGAAGGTATCGAGATGGTCCTTGCTGCAGTGGTCGGTGTGGATTCCAACTGTTATCGGATAATTCTTAGCCACCTCACGAACGAACTGAGCCATAGCGGCAGCTCCGGTAGCCATGTGTTTCACGCTGGGCCCGGACCAGTAATCGCCACCTCCGGTGGTGACCTGAATAATTCCATCAGAACCAGCTTCGGTTAGGCCCTCAAGCACAGCATTAACTGTTTGCGACGAAGAGACGTTGATTGCTGGATAGGCAAAACCTCCTCGTTTAGCCCGGTCAATCATTTCTGCGTATTGTTCGCGAGATGCAACTGGCATAGTTTGCCTCCTAAGGCTTTGCTACTTCTTCTAATAAAGCAGATAGATCCGGTTCTGACAGAGTTGCATCCGGCATGTTATCCAAATTGGCTAGCCCTGAAGTTGGTTGGGTAACTGCTATCGCACCCCACCGAACTGCATTCTGGATGCCTAGTGGAACATTAAATCCAACTCCGTAATCTTCCTCACCGGGATTTATTGGATTATCAACCACGGCTGCTAAGAAGCCGGCCAAGGTTGCATCTCCTGCTCCAACAGTGTTGATCACCTTCACCGGTGGAGTCTTGGCTGCCCATTGTCCGGTTTTAGTTACCGCAATCATTCCGTCAGCACCCATTGAGGCTAGAACCACATCGATACCGTGTCCACAGAGTTCTCTGGCGGCAAGAACAACATCACCAATTGTTCTTAGTTCCCTACCAACCGCAGAGGAAAGTTCCTCCGCATTTGGCTTAATCACATTTGCACTGCCTTTGCGAACCCAATAGGAGAGTGGTTCACCAGAGGTGTCGAGAGCAACTTTCACACCAAGTTCAGCCATCGAATCAAAAATAGGTTGCAGATCAACAAATACACCGGTTGACTTATAAGTCGGAAGAGCACCGGCTATTACCAGCCATTTTGCTCCAGTATTTCTAACAGTTTGTTCGGTCAGAGCAACAACTTTCAGCCAGTCATCCTCGCTGAGTGCTCTGGGGGACTCGTTTACTTTGGTGG
>JBJTHM010000192.1:0-3409 GCA_046094465.1 Rhodoluna sp.
GTGGCACTCAGGATTGGGAAGTCTGCTGAACCACCTGGGTAATTTAGCGTTACCTTCTGCTCATTCTCACTGGACACTGCTGGCTCTCCTGAAAGTCGGTTTAACTATTTAACTTTATGGCATGGCGCAGCCGATTGGCACCCTCTGCGATCTTGTCGTCGGTTGCTGTGATCGAGAACCGCACGAAGTGCGAGCCACCTGCTTCATAGAACTCACCTGGCACGACCAGAACACCAAGTTCTGCCATACGTTTGACTGTCAGCCAGCAATCTTCACCTAATGTGGCCCAGACATAGAGGCCCGCCTCTGAGTCTTTCACCTCAAATCCAAAATCCTTGACGGCTTGCAGCAGGACCTCTCGTCTTGATCTGTAAATTTCTCGCTCAATCGCAACATGCTCCTCGTCGGCGAGGGCTGCAATGACTGCCTTTTGAACCGGGGCAGGCATCATCAAACCGCTGTGCATTCTTAGATTCACCATCGGCTGGATCAGCTTGCTATCTCCAGCTGCGAAAGCGGCTCGGTATCCCGCCAGATTAGATTGCTTACTCAAAGAGTAAAGAGCAATTAGGTTATCTAAGTTTCCGTCTGAGACTCTCGGGTCAAGTAGTGATGGGATTTTAGTTGTTGCCCAGTGACCCCAGCCCAATTCCGCATAGCACTCGTCTGAAGCGAGCACTGCACCTAGTTCTCTGGCTCTTGCAACTGCCTTTCTTAAATCAGCGACATCTAAAACTTTTCCGTCTGGATTTCCTGGAGAGTTTAGCCAAATGAGTTTTGTGTTTTCTGGCCAAGAGTCTGGATCATCGGAACTAACTATTTCTGCTCCCACGAGGCTAGCTCCAACAACATAGGCAGTGTAGGCAACTCTTGGTTGAACCACTACATCGTCTTTCCCTAGCCCTAGAAAAAGAGGAAGAAAAGAAATCAGTTCCTTGGAACCAATACTTGGCATGACCTGGTCAAGGGTTAAATTTGGCACCGATCGGCGTCTTGAGAACCATTCAACTATCGCTTCCCTCAACTCTAAAGAACCAGCTGTCGATGGATAACCAGGAGCATTGGTTGCTCTAATCAAAGCATCTTGAATAACCAGAGGAGTCGGATCAATCGGCGAACCAACCGATAGATCGACTATTCCTGATGGATGTTGCTTTGCCAGTTCCTCGTAAGGCTTTAGTTTTTTCCAGGGATACTCTGGCAAGCCGGTGAACATGAATTACTCGCCTTGTGGCGGAAGTGCAGAGACTACTGGGTGATCTCCAGGAATTGGACCGGTCTTAGCCGCCCCGCCTGGTGAACCAACTTCAGCAAAGAATTCAACATTAGCTTTGTAGTAATCAGCCCACTGTGCCGGAAGGTCATCTTCGTAGTAGATTGCCTCCACTGGACACACTGGCTCACAGGCACCACAGTCAACGCACTCGTCTGGGTGGATGTATAGCATGCGGTCGCCCTCGTAAATACAGTCAACCGGACACTCGGCAATACAGGCCTTGTCTTTGACATCCACACATGGAAGAGCTATTACATAAGTCACTTTTACTAAATCCTTATAAGTTGTTTCTAGGTCAATTATCTAACTACAGGTGTGGCTTATTCGATCTAGCACGCCACTTTGCCAAATCAATTCTCGGGAATACCGCCGCAACAAAACAAATAAGCAGTGCAAAAAGTATGTAGCGGTTGCCGTTTTTATTATCATCAATGAAAGCCCCAAAGGTTTCATGTCTAGATAACCACCAGATTGCTATGGTCATGCCCGCGTTCAACAAATACAGTGCTCCGCGAGAATTTCGTAACATTCGAAGCCCGAAGGTTATCGACGCGGTGGCTCCTAGAGCCAAATACAGCCCAAGTGGAGACTGTCGAGAGTTATCAGCAACTATGTTGTGAACATAGGCTCCGGCGTAGCCCAGCAGAAGCCCCAGAGGTAGCCCGAAAAGTGCAAGCACAGCTGGCTTGAACCAAGGGAGGATATTTGGGCTAGCCAATCTCAGCCGCTCCGGCTGGTCATAGCGGAATTCAATGCCATCAACCACTGAGTAGGTATCGCGGTAAATGGAGATCTGCGAAGCATGTGCGGCAAGAGCCGCTTTTTTAAGTTCAGCTGTGTGCTCGCCACCTATCGAGACGGTGGCCCTTTCACCCGGTTCGGCAATCACCCAGAAGGCTGGCTTCTTGCCTCTGACTTGCTTACGATAACGACGCATTGCCATAGCAGTTGCATCATGAGCTTTCTTGTGATCCGGGTGACCCCAACCACCTTTTGAGTTATAGGTGATAACTGCATCAGGTTTGAAGCTGGTCATCACCTGGAAAATATCATCTGCAACAACGGGTGTGGAAACTGCTGCCAAAGAGAGTTCATCGACTTTCAAAGGAGTAGTAGGCACTCCAAGATTTCCAATCCGAACACCACTGTCAAGATATGCTCTGGTCCCAGCAAACTTGAAATTCATCACCCCTAAAACGCTCAGGGCATTTTTTAGTTCGCCAGCTCTAAAGGCCCCCATCGAAGCACGGTTAGCCTCTAGAGACTTCAGTTCCTCAAGCTTGGCTCTTCCTCTTTCACCTCTGGTTAGCGTTAGCAAAAATACCTCAGCACCACGTTCAATTGCATCAGCCATAACGTGAGCGGTTTGTAAAGATTCATCATCGGGGTGAGCGTGCACCAGCAAGATGCGTTTCGCATTGAATCTTTGTTTAGCCATAAGAAAAACCTTAGTTTAGAAGTTTAAGCCTATTGACGATTGAGGCGTAGAAAGGGTAAATTTAGTTAGGTAACCCTAACTTCGAATGGTCTTATAACCATCGCGAAAGGCATGCTTGCTCGCAAATTTCCTCATTGGTCTCCGTGAAGGCCTAGAAGCTTCCCTAATTGTTGGAATCCTTGTTGCTTACTGCATCAAATCAGGCCGAAAAAATGCCCTACCAGGCATATTCTGGGGCACCCTAATAGCAATTCTTTTCTCAATCGGTGTCGGTGTCCTGCTCAGTGAGTTTGTAGATGTTGCACCTAAGGGCATCAATGAGATCATCGCTGGCTTCGCCTCAATACTTGCCGTGGTGTTTGTAACGTGGATGATTTTCTGGATGGCAAGGCAATCTAAGAACATGCGCCAGGAACTCCATGACAAAGTAGATCAGGCTGGTGAGAAAAATCTAACCCTGATCCTGGTTGCCTTTTTTGCCGTTATCAGAGAAGGTGTGGAAACTGCAGTATTTCTTTGGAGCGCTTCCAGAGCCACAGGAGCCGATACCAACCCTGTTCTTGGTGCAACATTAGGTTTAGCCATTGCAGCAATTCTAGGTTTCTTCGTCTACAAAGGTGCACTAAAGCTTAACCTAAGGAAGTTCTTCCAAGTCACTGGTGCATTCCTGATTATTGTTGCCGCGGGGATTCTCG
>JBJTHM010000193.1:0-2570 GCA_046094465.1 Rhodoluna sp.
TGTTCGAGCAGTTGGCTCGCCTGGGTATCACTGCCCACCACCTCTTTGCGGACCTCGACGGACTTGGCCAGCACTTGGCATGGAATCACCATCGAATGATCAAGGACGCCTGTGGGCCGTAACGTGTGGCCTAACCCACTGCTCAACCGGACATCCCACAGCCGGATTCGACAACTGTGGTCTGTCGGTCAGCAGCAACGTTAGGACCCACTAAAATACCACCACCTAGCAGTTAACTAGGACAATTCATGGACGTCAGAATCACAACCAAGTCTCTTGCGAAGATTGGATACGTTCTCATGCACTTGCAGTACACGGAGAGAATAATCAAGCGTGTAATGCAGGTCGCAATGCCTCGGGAAGCCGACTTATTCATATCACTGCCCGAAAGGCTAGGATCAAAAGATATGGATCGCCCATTAGGTGCCTTTGTAGCCGAATTGCGTAAACGTGCATATCTAGATCAGGAGCTCGGTGGGCTCTTGAAAAGTTTTTTACTGCAACGAAATGTCTTCATCCACGATATTGCCCAACCAGAGGGCTGGACTTTAAAAACGAAAGAGGGTATTCGGGTGGTTGACACTCAATTAAATCAAATACTGGAGAACTCGGAGAAAGTTCGATCTCACTTCAAAGCGCTACTCTACTCATGGAAGATTCAAGCGGATCTGGAAACATCTGAAGAAGAAGCGGAAGCATTCACAGCTATTTCTGGTACTTATGAGGGAGGCATCTTGTCACGAAAGTGGGGAAATGGTGCCTAACTGGTCGGTCAAGCTAACGCCAACATGGCGCATGCCTTCGGCACCTTGATAGCCCATAACGGTGCCCTTCACTCGCTATGCTCCTTCCGGTGCGGCTTGTGCTGAGCGTAATGCTTCACTAACGGCTTCTATATTGGCCTTTCTGAGAAGAAATCTGAGGAGGGCTCTTAAATCCATGACTGGTCTCCTCTTGAAAGTGCCCCGCGCAAGAACGGTGCTTACTCCTCGTGCTGAACGTTAAGATTGCAAAAACCATCTGACCCATGGACGACATTTCTGGATGCATGAATTTTGAACAGAAACGACAATTAATTGATCTTCTATCCAAACACCAAGATCAGCAACAGAAGTTCTTAGATTCAATGGAAGCGATTAGATGGAGGTTTGCAACAACATTCGGCGTTGGTGCTTTTCTTGCGATTGTCTATGCGACTAACCCAGGAGACTCAACCGGAGCGAAGATTAAGATTGGTAGCATTATATTGATGGTAGTTAGCATTTCCAGTCTGATTGCTCAGATCAGGATATATGGTCTGGTCCATTGTTGCTGGAATCAGATTCGGTCATTGCAACTTCGTGAAGCAATGATTACACAAGAATTGTATGGCGATGACAGCATCTACAGCCATGCCTATCTTTTTCCACATAACCCATTTTCTCGGCAAAGGACATCACACTTACTCACAGTTCATTTTGCCTGCTGCATAGTCTTTTCCACGTTTCTTGGAATCGGACTAGAGCTTCATATGCATGGTCTATCAGATATTTCTAGATTTTTTTCTTCTAGTGTTGCAGTGGCTTTTCTTGGGATACTGGCATCGTGGTTTCTCAGCGACTGGTACTGTCGTCGTGTTATGAAAGAACCAAATGCAACGTATTCAACCTAAGCACAATAAATACTTTCCTGGTGATTCTGGCTGTTTATAAGTATCCTGCTATGATTAAATGGTCAACTGAAGTAGATGGTCCTCATAGTGCAATGATCCATCGGCCGCCAGTCTTGGCTGCTTTCGGCAAAATATATGCAGACATAATCACCATGGACTATTCATGCGTGCATGCAGACCGGTAGAATATCTTTGCGAGTGGGATGGATGGAGTTGATGACAAGGGCAAATCCTCCACAAAAAGACGCCTTTCCATTGGCGAGCGATCATCGAGCCGATGCCTCGATCAAGTCGCCGGCACCCGCACAAAGGCCTAACATCATCATGCACCCGGCCCGACGCATGAGCCTTGACTCACCGCGAAGGATGGTGCGGGCGGGTGATGATGAGCGTTAGCTTGCTACGCACGAAGGTTTTGCACTTGTGCTTAAGAGAAATCGGTAGTAGACTTGTGTTTTGCTCGAAAAGCTTTAAATTCAAGTGACATTATTTATGGATATGTCTACACTTGCTGCCCAGGCAGTGACAATTGTTCTTTATGCACTTGACAAAGCCACTGGTGGGGCTTTGGAAAAAGCTGGTGGGGATGTTCTGGATTTTCTGAAAGCTAGGTTTCGAGGGAGAGTAAGCCTTGATAAAGCAAAACAGGAACACAATATTTTGGAAGCTGCAATCATTGATGAGGCTCAGTCTGATAGACTATTTAAGGAAGATCTGGAGAGCTTGGTCACTCAGTTTCAGCAAATTCAGTCAATACAGAACACCTCTAATATCACCCAAAACACCCAATCAGGTGCAAATCTCAATGTCCATAGCAACACGGGTACAGTCATAGGTCAACAAACTATAATTAACAGTAATGATCGGTTGCCAGAAAGAGTAGAAGAACTAATCAAAATATTTGAGTACAGAGCAGAAG
>JBJTHM010000194.1:0-7360 GCA_046094465.1 Rhodoluna sp.
GCCCAGTGACGGTTCCTATGTTAAGGGCCGACAGGTTTATGTAATAAAGTATTCGCAGAAATGGGTCATCAATAATTACCAATCAAGTTCAGGTTTTGATGAATTCTATTGGGATATAAACGGAACCGGTTGGCTCCAGAGCTTCGGTAAGGTAAGTGCGACTGTTTCACTTGATAAGAAACTTTCCGAGGCTGTGTCACTCGATAAGGTTTCTTGCTATCAGGGCCCAGCAGAATCAACTAAGTCTTGCGATGATCAAAAACTAGATGCAACAAAACTAGTCTTCACAGCAAACAACTTGGGCCCTGGTGAGAACCTTACTGTCTCAATTCCTTTTACACCTAACATTGCAAACACGTCAGGTCCTGAAGTCAGTGGAACTTGGCAGATGACCGTGTTTTGGATTTCCCTTACTCTTATATTGCTCATTTTATTCTGGGCTTTGTATTTTAGATTTTTTGTAGTTCGCAATCAGGGCAAGAAAGCTTTTATTGTCCCCCAATACAAACCTGCCAAAGAGCCAGGCCTCTTAGTCACAGCGTTAGTTGCAAGAAAGCGTTCACATCTGATTCAGGCTCTAATAGTTGAGGCCGCTGTCAAGGGCGAGCTTGAGATTCAAGCAGGTGAATCAAAGAAACAATTCATCCTTCGAAGAACTACAAATGCAAAGGACGAATCAGGATTACTGTCAAGGCTTGGATTGACTGAGTCAGGTGCAGAGTTAGACCTTAGCTCTTCAAAGATTGGCCAATACATATCTTGGGACACCCAAGCTAACAAAAAGAGAAAGCGTAAGGCGGTCTCAGACCTAGACTCATACATTTCCAATGCCACCAGAGAAGTTTCAAAGAGTGGCTATTTTCTAAAGCGAGCACTCGGGCTGCCAGCTTTGATGTTCTTGGTTGCAACATTAGTTTTTGCAGTTTGGATTACTGTTTCAGCCATGTTGGATGGCGAAACCGAAGCTGGTTTCATAATTTCCCCAATACTTTCTTTTGGGCCATTCTTTATGATTTTCTGGCTTCTGGTTGCCAAGCGAGCGCTCAGCACCAAGGGAAGTGAGGTGGTTAATTATCTAGAGGGCCTAAAGATGTATATCGAGTTGGCCGAAAAGGATCGTTTGGAATTCCTGCAATCTCCTCAGGGTGCTTCCCTGAAAACATCTGAACTAAAGGGCCAAAGTGTTCTCAAACTCTACGAGGAAGTTCTCCCCTGGGCAATCTTGCTTGGTCTTCAAGAACAGTGGTCAAAAGTTTTGACCGAGCTTTACAATGAGTCAAATACGCCAGTTTGGTTTGTCGGCGGACCTTTAGTTTCGGGGCAACTCAGCGCTTTAGATGCGGCCTTGACTGCATCGCTTGCAACCAGTAGCACTGGTGGTTCTTCCGGTGGAGGTTCTTCAGGTGGCGGCGGTGGCGGCGGTGGCGGCGGAGGAATCTAACTCGATAGACCGGACAAAGCGCTAAGTGGCCTAGATCTGGTATCAATGAGAACAGAATTTGTCATACCAAAATCAAGCACAGTCTGGCTGCCGTTAGTAACTCTTCCTGCCATACCTTCCCACCACCAAAAACAAACGCCGTTATTGTTTGGTAAATCTCTAACTATGCTCTTTAGCTTTCTTAGGAAACTAGCCTGACCTGATGGGGTTAGGGGGTAACCCTTTAGGAAAGATTTCGTTGGATCTATTACATCCCCGCCAAATGTTTGTGTGGTGTAGGGGTAGGCGGTTTCTGCTATCAGGGTTGGCTTGCCAAATTCCCAAGCGGCAACTTCAAGCGTTTCAGTCAGTTGGGCTAAGCTTCCATGCCACTGGGGGTAATAGCTCAGTCCGATAATGTCGTAATCTCTGAGTCCGTAGATCCAAGCTTGATATAGCCACCATCTAACTCGTGTGGCATCACCGCCACAGTCTAGATGGAGAATGCTTTTAGCTTTCGGTGTTGCAGTTCGGAAGGCTGTGTTTGCGGCGTTGTAAAGGGTTGCCAAATTTCGCCACTGAGTTGCATTTGAACCCTCAATCTTGCCCAAAGGCCACAGCATTCCATTGGTTATCTCATTACCCAGCTGGACGTAATCTAAAGAGATTCCACGCTTGGAGAACTCAACGAGTGTAGTTGTGACGTAATTCTTGAGCTGGCTGGCTAGTAGTGAAACGTTTGTTGTTGACCAACCAGTAGGAATCCACTGCTTACCCGGATCTGCCCAATCATCCGAGAAATGAAAATCAAGACAAACTTCTAATCCCGCACTCTTCGCCCGTTGCGCCAGGTTTAGGGCATCACTTAGTCGTCCGTTTCGATATGTGGGGTTGACGAAAACTCTGATCCTGGCAACCCTCGCCTTCACAGATTTTAGAAGAGCGAAAGGATCAATAACTTTTCCTGCTGTGGTGAAGAACTTGCCACCGGCTGCCTCGTAGTTAGTAATCCACGAGATGTCGCTACCGTTTTTTAGAATCGGTGCCGCTTCTGCACTTGCCGCTGGGGCGATCAATGTGCTGACCACGCCAGCTTTTAGGACTGTTCTTCTGCTTAGTTCCATACTCATTGCTTTCCGTAGGACAGTAATTTATCTAAATCACCAAACACCTCGAGAGCGGCTGCCTGCCCAGTTCCTTCGCAGATGACTTTATTTCGGGTATCTCTCACTGTTAGTCGAACCGTTGAGTCCATGGTTTCTTCGACCCTTCGGTGCATGTCTTTCACTAGAGGTGCATGTAATAAGCCACCTCTAACACGTTTCGCTCTAATCTCAATTGTTCCGTCAGGTCCGACAATCTCCCAAAAAACCTCCTCGTCATTTAGTGAAAGCTGCACTTCCTTAGCTGAGTTATAGGTGGTCCATTTATATAGCTTTCCCTCATGATGGAGGCCGATGATAAAACCTCTAAAACTTCTACCCAACCAGGGAATGATTGCAGCTGATGCAATTAGTGAGGTTTCCTTATTGAAATCAAAGTGGTTGGTTTGCATCCAGATATATCCAGCAGGGAAAGATCTACCCCAGTCGGTTTCGATATAGCCCTTTCCTGAATCAAAAGATTTCTCTCTGCCTTCCACCAACAGGTTACCTTTGAGACCGTGTCCGAAACTAACTATTCCATGGAAGCATTCCATAAAAGGAACAAAGCCGTACCAGCCCATAATTCCAGGACTACTTAGAGTCACTGGCCATGGCCTAAATGGAGAAGTAACTTCTAATCTTCCATTTAACTGTGGTAGGTCAACTACAACTTTGGTTTCTGAGAAAAAGTTGTTACCAATGCGAACCTCGAATTTGTCTTCAGCAGCTTCGAATTCACTTTCGGGAAAAGAGTAAAACCAAGATCGTCCTGTTGAACCGTCCAGCACTTGGATAAATGCTTCATGATCTGCTTCCCGCTCACTGCTGTCGGCTTTTGAAATACCTTTGAATATGCCAGGTATTACAGCCCAGCGCTGAGATAGATCTTCCGAAACGAGTTTGACGTACCAGCCCTCAAAAAATCCAGCAGACTTATTTTTTCCGTGGTAACCCTCCGGGTGGAATGCTCCTTTTAGGAAACTCGCTGGATTTATCATGGTTTGATGCTACCTGTAACATTAGGAACATGGACCAACTTAAGCTCTCCAGTGAAGTAGAGAAAGCATTACAAAACAATCTGCCAATTGTTGCCTTAGAGTCAACAATCATTTCACATGGTTTACCTAGACCTAGAAACCTCGAAGCGGCTAGGGAGTTCGAAGAAATACTTAGAAGTAAAGGTGTAGTTCCCGCAACAATTGCAATCCTGGATGGTGTTCCAAACATCGGTTTGGATGATGAAGGCGTTAGTCGAATTGCTAATGAGGATCTAGCAAAGGCCTCGGTTAGAGATATCCCAACTCTAAAAGCGTTAGGTAGAAGCGGTGCAACAACTGTTGCTGCCACGGCTCACCTGGCCAGTCTTGCTGGGATTAGAGTCTTTGCTACTGGCGGTCTGGGCGGAGTGCACCGCGGTGCCAGTAGCACTTTTGATGAGTCGGCCGATCTGACCACTCTGGCAAATACTCGAATCACTGTTGTGGCAGCTGGAGTTAAATCAGTGTTGGATATCCCAGCGACACTTGAACGGTTGGAAACACTTAGCGTTCCGGTCATTGGCTGGAAGACAAACCAATTCCCAGCCTTCTGGCTCACCCGCTCTGGATACACTTTGGACTGGTCAGTGGACTCAGCTGAAGAGATCGCTCAATTGATGAAGGCCCAAGATGATTTGGGTGGTGGTCAAGGTATTGTGGTTGCCAACCCAATCCCTGAGCAGATGCAGTGGGATCCAGCTGAGCACGATCGTGTCCTTGAGATTGCCTTTAGGGCAGCCGAGAAGGCCGGTATTACAGGTAAGGCTGTCACTCCTTTCCTCCTAGGCTTTATTGTCGAGGAATCAAAAGGTAAGTCATTGGAAGTGAATTTAGATTTGGCTAGAAACAACGTTTCACTGGCTGGAGATCTAGCTAAGGCTTGGGCAGCGATTCAATAATGAGAGTTTTGGTTTTAGGCGATGTTATTGATGACATCATTGTGGTTCCAGAAAACCAACTAAGACCTAACACCGATACTGTTGCCAAAATCAGTCAAACCCTAGGTGGCTCTGCTGGAAACATAGCAAGCTGGGCTTCGTACTCAGGTGCTGATGTGACATTCATTGGTTGCGTCAATGAGCACGATCTTCAACGGGTAACAGCACAATTTGCTCAATACAAAGTTAAAGTAAATCTGCAAACCAGCAAGGCAGAAACCGGCAAGCTTGTTTCAATTGTTGAAGGCTCATCAAGAACCATGCTTACCGACCGTGGTGCAAATATTGATTTTGATTTTGATTTAATTTCAGATGGCTATTTGCAAAAGTTTAGTTTTGTTTTTATTAGTGGCTATTGCATTTTTGAAAAAGATATCAGAGATGTTGTGCGGTTCCTAAACCGCATCAAAGACCTGAACATAAAAATCATGCTTGATCCAGGTTCAGTTGGTTTTATCAAAGACTATGGAGTAGCAAACTTCTCACAGACAGTTTCTTTGGTTGATGTGTTTCTACCCAACGAAGATGAATTTGCAATTATCGGCCCAATAGCTAAAACAACAATTGTCACCAAAGGCGAAGCTGGTGTAGATCTCTATGAAAATGGCGAACTAACTGAATCTTTCGAGGTGAACTCTCTAGAAGCAATCGATCCAACCGGTGCAGGAGATTCTTTCTCAGGGACAGTGATAGCTCAACTGGCTAATGAAAAAAGTCTTCGTGAGGCAATAAATCTTGGCATAAGTAACGCAGCTAAAGCTGTGATGACTATTGGTGCCCGCCCTCTGCTTTGAATCTTTCTAGCGCTTCATCGATTAGTTTCTGTGCAGCATCTTTTCCAGCCCATGAACCAACCTTGACCCACTTGCCTGGTTCGAGGTCCTTGTAGTGGGTGAAGAAATGCTCCAGTTCATCTTTGATTTGCTGCGGGACATCACCTAGGTCCTGGATGTGCTGCCAGCGCTTGTCTTTGGCTGGAACACAGAGAATCTTCTCGTCAATCCCACCGTCATCTTCCATCGGTAGAACTGCTACCGGGCGCACCTCGACAACAACTCCGGGGTAGACGGGGAATTCAAGAAGAACTAGGGCATCTAGCGGATCGCCGTCGCCACCTAAAGTGTTGTCAAAATAGCCGTAGTCAACTGGGTAAACAAAGGGGGTAAACAGGACTCGGTCAAGTCTCACCCTCCCGCTCTCGTGGTCTACCTCGTACTTGTTTCTACTTCCGCGAGGGATTTCGATGATGGCATCAATTGACATGGCTCTCCTAAATAGGCTTACTTATACAAGATTACCGAAAGGTTCTAGTTGTCAGAGCGACCAAGACTAACTCCGGCCATGGCGGATGTTCGACGGGCAGTGCGAGAAGCCTGGAGCGAAGTTGGTTTAAACAAAAGTGATGCTGTCGCAGTTGCCTGTTCTGGTGGCCCAGACTCTCTGGCCCTAGCCGCGGCAACGATGTTTGAGGGTAAACGCCTAGGAGTGAAAGTTTTTGTGGTTTTTGTAAATCACAATCTCCAGAAATCATCCGAGCAGGTGGCTAATAGATACGCCAAGTTGGTTTCAGAACTTGGTGCAGATTTAGTCGAAGTTGTTAGCGTGAAAGTCAATGTAGTCAAAGTGGGTATGGAAGCTGCAGCCAGAAATGCACGCTATAAAGCTTTAGATGAATTTGCTTTAGCGAACAAAGTTAGATTCACCATGCTAGGTCATACCTTAGATGACCAAGCTGAAACTGTTTTATTGGGGTTAGCTCGTGGATCTGGAGCAAAATCATTAGCCGGAATGCCACTTCTGAGCCCAGACAAGAAGTATCTCCGGCCACTACTTGGGCTAAGAAGAGAAACAACTGTGGCTTTCTGTCGAGATAGTGGGCTCGTTCCATGGAATGATCCTCAGAACAAAGACACTAAGTTTTTGCGAGTTCGAATTAGAAGAAACATTCTTCCTCTTCTAGAAAAAGATATGGGTCCAGGAGTTTATGAGGCTTTAGCCAGAACTGCTCAGATTCTTAGAGAAGACAGCGCTTTTATTGATAAGAAGGCAGAGGCGCTTTTTTCTAAGAGCGCCAAACTTCTGCCAACAGAAATCCAGCTCGATGTGAGATTACTAGAGAAAGCACCGGTTGCCCTAGCCAATCGTGTAGTTCACCGTGCACTCACAATCCTCGGGGCAGAACCTAGCCGTCTTGCGGTTGAATCGGTCATGAATCTGATCACTAATTGGCATGGACAGAAACTGCTGACCCTGCCAGCCGTTAGAGTAATACGCAGGGAAAACCAAATAAGTTTGAAGAGCACCAAAACTTTGAAAATAGGAGCATGCTAAGTGGATTTGGAACAGGTCAAAGGCGACATCACCAAAGTTTTATTAACTGAAGAGCAGATTGCTAAACGGATAAGCGAGATGGCAAAAGAAATAGACACCTTATATAAAGGTAAAGATGTGCTTTTGGTCGGTGTTCTAAAAGGCGCAGTCATGTTCATGGCTGATTTATCTAGGGCAATACAGATTCCAGTTGCTATGGATTGGATGGCAGTTTCTTCATACGGGTCTGGAACTCAGTCTTCTGGTGTGGTTCGAATCCTGAAAGACCTGGACGCTGACGTTTTAGGCAGAGATGTGATTATTGTTGAGGACATCATTGATTCAGGGTTAACCCTCTCTTGGCTGGCCAGCAACCTGGCTGCTCGCGGAGCTGCATCGGTTGAAATCGTGGCGCTACTGCGCAAGCCAGAGGCTGCCAAAGTGGAAGTCGATGTGAAAATCGTGGGCTTTGACATCCCAAATGAGTTTGTTGTCGGTTACGGCCTTGAT
>JBJTHM010000195.1:0-4251 GCA_046094465.1 Rhodoluna sp.
CTACTGGAGATCAATTGACAGACCGAAGGTGGTTCACTGGTTGGCAGCCTATGACCTAGTCAGTGAAGTTCTAGCTCCACACCCTGCCTCAAACTGGGCTAAGCAAAACATTCCACTTTCTGGAACAACAGGTGAACTGACCGATCAGATTCTTGATGATGAGTTCCCGCTATCAATGTTCTATGAGGCACTACTTAAGAAAATGTCTCCGGTGATTCAATCCACCATTGGAATTACCGGGAAAGATTAGTAGCGATAATCTGCTTTGCTCGATGCAATCGGGTAACGAGCTCAGCCTGTCTGATACCGAGCTCTTGGGAAACATCGCTCATGGTGCGCTCTTCGATTAGTAAGCCATAGGCGACAGTAGATATTGCTTCTGGAAGTTTGGCTATTTCTTGGGCAAGCTCTTCTTTACTTAAACCTGATAGATCTGGCTCAGCCTCATCAAAGGTGACATCTAAATCGAATTCATCTGACATTTTTTATCTCCTAAATAAACTTACTTCGATAACTCTGAACCAATGACCTCAGACCAATGCCACAGACCCCAACCAGCTGCTCACCGCGGTAATACTCAAAGACACACTCATCAGCAAGATCTCCGGCTACCAGTTCAGCCCTATCGGCGAGCCCAGTTAGCCCGAAGGCACGCAGGTGATTCTCGTACTGATCAGACCAGAACGAGGGTAGTGGTTTGAATTCATCATCCAGAATCCCTGGGTAACTAGGTGCTTGAGTTAGCATCGCAGCTATAACCGATGCTGCTCTTTTGGCAGTCTCAGTTGGCATGTTCCAGTGTTCAACCCTTCTTGGCACCGCATCAAATAGTGGATTTGCGAATCTAGCAACATCGCCGATGGCAAAGACGTTTTTGATTGGGCTACCGTCTTTAAGAGTTACCCGCATCGCTGAGTCAACTAGCACACCGTCATTACGGTCAATGTTGTTATTCGATAACCACTCAACATTAGGTAGTGAGCCAACCGCCTCAACCAAGACATCACAATCTAGGATTTCACCATCATCAACTTTGACTCCGATTACTTTAGTCTCACCGATTAGATCCTCAACTGAGCGCTTTAGGAGGAATCTAACCCCTTGGGCCTCATGTCTTAGTTGCATCTGGCTAGCTAATTCATCGCCTAACTGACGGAGCATGGGATGTGCAGCATTGTGAATCACGCTCACATTGCAACCCAGTTTGGTGGCAGTTGCTGCTACTTCACAGCCAATAAAACCGCCACCGACGATAACGACATTTTTACCCGGCTGCAGTTGCTCTCTCAGTGCCATTGCATCATCAAGGGTTCGAAGGGCAAAGCGGTTAGCTAGTTCAGAATTCCTAACCACGATTCTTTTTGGTCTAAGCCCAGTTGCGATAACTAATGCCAAATATGGATGGGTTTGGCCATCACTGTCTGTAACAGTGCTGTGTTCAACATCAAGGGACACCGCTCTGGTTCCTAAAACCCAGTTCACATCCGCAGTTGCTGATCTTTCTTCAAAGGCAACGGCAGAGTGTGAAACCTCTTTGGCTAGAACCTCTTTAGATAGCGGTGGACGGTTATAGGGTTTCCAGGGTTCTTCACCAATTATGGTGATTGGTCCTAGATAGCCAAAGCGTCTAAGTGCTTCAGCGCAGCGTAAGCCGCCCATAGAAGCGCCAACAATGACTACCGGGTGAACCATAACTTATTCGACGATACGGATAGCCTGCATCGGACAAACATCAACTGCAGCTTCAACATTGGCTCTTTCCGAGTCATCAGCCTCAGCAGTGTATTCCAGTTTGTCATCGCTATTTAGGCGGAAGATGTTCGGTGCTTCAAAGACACACTGCCCGTAGTGCTGGCACTTGGTCATATCAACTTCGATCTTGATCATGGTTATTCCTTTTCCTCTACGGTTGATGGATACAAATCCTTTGAAGGTGTTCTAATCCCTCTGAACTCCCAATCGCCACCTAATGCTGTTGAGACTACTTCTTCTGAAGAAGAAGGCTGAGCGCCAACATCGGTTCTAATTCCAGTTGGACCTTCGACAATATAGTTAGTTAGTTTTCCTAAGCCCTCAACTTCAACCTCAACCACATCACCTGGATTTACTGGCCTTGAATTAGCTGGGGTTCCAGAGAACAGGATGTCTCCCGGCACTAGGGTTATGGTTCTGGCGATATCGGCAACTAGGTAGTGCATATCCCACTCCATGTTCTCAGTGTTATCGTCCTGCTTTAGCTCGCCGTTCACATAGGTTCTAATAAATTTATTTCTGAAATCCCAGTCGGTTACTAGCCCCGGTCCAATTGGTGCCAAGGTGTCTGAGCCCTTGACTCTTAGCATTGAACCAGCGTCGGTGTCTCTAAAATCGTGCAGCCCATAGTCATTACCGATGGTGTATCCGGCAATGTATTCACCAGCTTCTGTTGGGGAGATGTTGCGGCAGGTCTTACCAATCACAATTACAATCTCACCCTCGTAGTTCAACCACTTCAACCCGTGCGGTCTAACCACATTACCCATGTGTGAATTCAGTGCAGTAATTGGCTTATGAAAATAGGTTGGTGCTGGAGGCAACCTGGTCATGAACTCTTTGGTTCTAGAGTCATAGTTCAAATGAACCGCAATGATCTTGGTCGGTTCCACCGGAGGTAGGTGAATGGCATCTTTGATGGCAACTACTCTGCCGTCACCTGCAACAAGGTTCTCACCGTCACGGATTACCTGAGTGGGATAGCCATCGAGCAGGATTCTTCTATATTCAGTCACGAGTTAGTACCAGGTCCTTAGGTCTTGGGAAGCCACCTTCTGGTTTTGAGAACCAGACGTGCACCTGACCAGTGCCGATTGAGTTCTCATATTCAGAATACAAAACACCTTTAGCTGTGTTTAGTTCTTCACCGGTAGCTCCTGCCATGGCTAGCCAGTGGAAAAAGTTAGCTTCTGGCTTTACCTTGGCAAATTCCGGCATGGTTTCTAGTATCTTGCCGTGCTCACCATTTTTCATCCACTCTAATCTTTCGTAATCCATCTCACGAGCTAGATCAGAATAGATGTGCTTTGGATCAGATGCCTCATGCTTTCTTAGATCACGGAGCTTATAGAAAGTGTGTGAGAGTGCACCAGAGGCTACCAGAATAACTTTCCTATCGCTATCTCTAATCGCTTCACCAAGTGCTCTACCAGCTCTTAGGAAATCCTCATGGGTTCCGGTCTGGCAAACTGACATCGATATCCAACGCTTCTCATCTAAGCCACGACCGAGGTAGTGCCAGAGGTTTACCGTGGCGTAGAAAATAGGTAGGTGAGGATCAGCAATCGGGGTAATCCAAGTTCCGTTTTTCTCATCGTAGTTACGAAGTGAGTTAGCAAGCTCTGGATCACCCTTGATGGCGTAAGGAATCTGTGACATGCCTCGAGGTAATTCTTCTGATGTGAATAACCCGGATCTTTCAGCAGCAGAGGTTATAACAAACTCAACCGTAGTTGCCCAGTGGCTATCAAGAACTACCACAGTGTCATAATCCAGAGTCTCAAAAACGTCTTTGCGTAGTTTTTTCAAGCCTGGAACTAGTGATAGTTCTTTACCTTCATTGAGGTCGTATCTAACTGCCTCCGGCAGCATGATTGTCGGTACGTGAGCCAGTAATGCAGCCCCTACTACTTCACCCATTATTTATTCCTTCCATCCGTTAGGAGAAAACACCGTGTTTTTCACATCGGCATAAAAATCAAATGACCAGTTACCGCCCTCACGGCCGATACCGGATTTCTTTGAGCCACCGAAAGGAGCTCTTAGGTCTCTAACAAAGAAGCAGTTCACCCAGATGGTTCCAGCCACTAACTCCTTAGCTACCTTTTCTGCTCTATCTTTATTACCAGATACCAACACAGCAGCTAGACCAAACTCGGTGCTGTTAGCCATCTGGATTGCTTCTTCATCAGTAGTAAATGTCTGCATACACAAAACCGGTCCAAATACCTCTGAAGTGACTATCTCTGACTCAGGATCTGGGTTCATTACCAGTGTTGGGCGGAAATACAAGCCACCCAAGTCGGTGTTAGGTTCGCCACCCATGACAATATTTGCACCGGATTGCTTGGCTCTATCAACAAAGCCCTTCACTCTTTCAAAGTGCACCTGATGAATCTGCGGACCTATCTGGGTTGCTTCGTCTCTAGGGTCGCCTTGAATAATCTTGGCTGCCTTTTCTTTGAACTTGATGGCAAACTCATCGGCAATACTTTCATG
>JBJTHM010000196.1:0-10882 GCA_046094465.1 Rhodoluna sp.
GAAATAGGCAGCTGAGAAGCCAGCAATAAACGAAGCAAACACGTTTGCAGCCAGAATACCCCAGGGCATGTAGCCTTCTAATTTGCTAAAAAGCAATCTGATTGTAGAACCAATGCCTCCAAGAAGAGCGATTCCTATAAGCAGTAGGGGGTCAAAAGCATTCACTTTTTACCTCCCAATGCTCTGGCTAAATTCGCTCCAGCTGCGTATCCGATAAACCCGAGTCCAAACATAATCGCTAAAGCAGGGATTGCTGTTGCCGGAGTCTGGGTGTAGAGGAAGATGGCAATCCCGCTCATGGTGGTAAAGCCACCAGCAAATCCAGCACCCCAGAAGTATCTGGCTGACTCAGTCTTAAAGCCGCTAGTTAGACCTAGAAAAACTGCTCCGGTGATGTTTACGATAAACAGCGAAAGTGACCCTGCAAAAGTGGAACCGATTACTATTTCTAAAACTGCTGCAATCAGGTATCTCAGCAGTGACCCAAGACCACCACCAAGAAAAACTAAGAGATACTTATTTTTCATTGTCCAAATCTAGGATGTCATCTGGAGTTGCATCTTCTTTGGCCTTCATGTGGATGATTTCAGTCTTGCCACCCTGATGCTTACGAGTCTGCCCCTTACCGCGAACCGGTTCACCACGACGAACATCCCCCGGCAGGGAAGGTCTTGCAAAAAGATCAACCTTATCGGCTGATTCCAGACGCCAAGGAACCAAAACAATCATGGCTCCAGGAACGTGCATGATCTGTCTTCTAATGCGGTTAGCTCTGTGGTTGTGGAAGATGTGCTCCCACCAGTGACCAACAACATACTTAGGAATATAGACAGCCATTCTCATCTCGTAGTGGCGGTCACGATATTCCATCAGGTATTCACCAAGTGGTGCACCAAAGTCTCTAAACGGCGAAGGAATGATTCTCAGAGGAACCTGAATACCGTATTCATTCCACTGTTTTTCAAATTCAGCAGTCTCTTCGGCATTTACCGAGATGTGCACAACTTCAAGCAGTTCATGCTTACTCGAAAGAGCATAATCAAGAGCTTTCATCTGCGGAGCATTCAGTTTGTTCATTAGAACAATCGCGTAGTCACTCTTCTTGCCGTAGACCTGGTCTGGCTTTAGAGCAATCTCTTTGTCAATTTCCTCGTAGTAATTCTTTGTCTCATACATCACAATCCAGAGCACTGGCATGATGATAAAGACAAGCCATGCACCGTGAGTGAATTTAGTCAAGGTCACAATAATCAAAACGGATGAGGTCATAAGTGCACCAAGACCATTTATGGCAAGACCCGAATAAGCCTCCTTGGCCGAGATGAGACCATCCCTGAGATTTCTTCTCCAGTGCCGGATCATTCCAATTTGACCCACAGTGAAAGAGGTGAAGACACCGAGGATATACAACTGGATCAATCCTGTTACTGAGGCCTGATAAACAAGTATCAATGCACCAGCAGCTAGAGCAAGTGAGAGCATGCCGTTGGTGAAGACCAATCGGTCACCTCTGGTTTGCAGCATCTTTGGAGCAAAGCCATCTTTACTCAGAACGTAGGACAGTAGTGGGAAACCATTGAAGGCAGTGTTGGCTGCAAGTAAGAGCACGCAGGCGGTAGCTGCTTGCAGAATATAAAACAGCAGCGAGCCTTGGCCAAAAACAGCAACACCAATTTGAGCCATCAGTGATAACTGGGGATTGTTTTCAAATAACGCTCTTTGGGTTTCATCACCGAGTTGCTCAGCAAACTCAATGTATTTAACTCCCGAGGTGATGGCTAACCAGGTTGTTCCGAGGAACATGGTTACCGCTATTACACCCATCATGCTCATTGTTATCTGAGCGTTTTTGATCTTAGGTTTTCTGAAAGCCGGAACACCATTTGCAATTGCTTCGATACCGGTAAGGGCAGAGCAACCAGATGCAAAAGCTCTTAGGAGAAGTAGGATGACCGCAGCTTGGGTCGGATCATGCAAGAAATCATGTGCCGGAAGCACTTCGTAACTTGAGGATACTGTGGTCAGTGTTTGACCCAGGACCAGTACTTTATAGAGACCTGAGGCAATCATGATCATCACGGTGCTGATGAAAACATAAGTGGGTATCGCAAAGGAAACACCGGATTCTCTGATTCCACGAAGATTGATTCCAAAAATCAAAACCAGAAAACCAATTGCAATTGGAACGCGATACTGATTTAGTTCCGGAAAGGCTGAAATTAAGTTATCCGTGCCGGCAGCAATTGACACGGCAACTGTCATCACGTAGTCCAAAAGCAGTGCTGAAGCGACAATCAGTGAGGCACCTCTACCGAGATTGACCTTGGCAACTTCGTAGTCACCACCACCTGAAGGGTAAGCGGCAATCACTTTTCGGTAGGAGAGCACGATGACGGTAAGTAGCGCTGCCACCATCAAGGCTATCTGCGGGGCAAAGGCTAGGAACGATAGCCCACCCAGGGTGAGAATCATGATTAGCTCTTGAGGTCCATAGGCCACCGAGGAGAGCGGGTCGCTGGCAAAGATCGGTAGGGCTACCCGCTTAGGGAGCAGTTCCCCCTCTAATCTTTCGTTTCTAAGAGCTCGGCCTAGGAGCCATCTGCGATATAGTCGCGGGTTACGCGGAACTCTTTTGTCTTGATCGTGCTGACTGTCCGACATGTTTTTTACAAAGCCTACTTACCCTGTTCTCCGTGATGAACCTTAGCCAATCTAAAGGTTGCAATGAAACCTAGGAAGAGGAATATAGCTGCAGCAACAGCAGAGAACCTAACTCCATCGGTGAAAGAATCTTTGGCGGCTTGAATAAATGCCTGAGGGATTCCCCCACTTTGCATTCCCTGAATCGCACCTCCGGCAGATTCAACCACACTTGAGTTGAAGCCCTCTGCTATGGAATCTGGCATTCCAAGATCCCTTAATTTATTTGCCAGAATTGATTGCACCTGGGTGAATAAAACAGTTCCCAGCACTGCAATACCGAGAGCTGAGCCAATCTGTCTGACGGTACTTTGTGAACCGGAAGCCTGACCAATCTTGTCCATCGGAACATCAACCATGATGACACCGGTCAGCTGAGCTGTGGCTAAACCTATGCCGATACCGTAAACAAATAAGAATGGTGCAATTGGCCAGAAGTTTTCTGAATTAGCAAAAACTGCAACGCCTATAACACCGAGAAGTTCTAAACCAACTCCGATTCGAACTGCCATTGCTGGAGCAAGTTTGCCACTGAGCGCTCCACCCATACCGGAGGCAAGGAAAGCACCACCGGCTAACCAGAGAAGAACGATACCTGCATCAACCGGAGATAAACCTAGAACGTTTTGCAACCAGAGTGGAATTGCAAAGAGGATTCCGAATTCACCCATAGAAATAATCAATGCAGCAATCGAACCGTTTCTAAAAGAGTTAACGCTAAAAAGGTTCAGATCTAATAGCACCGGCTTGTGAGCTTTCTCTCGGCTCTTTTCCCAAAGCACAAATATAATGCCGAAGACAATAGAGAGTCCTAGGGCTATCGGGATTACTGAGAAACCAGGGTCACCCCAACTCCAGGAACCAATCACGAATTCTTTGTTGACGCTCCACCAGCCGTATGTGCGACCTTCGATTAATCCAAAGACCAAGGTTAGGAACATCAAGACAGAAAGTATTGCACCTACTATATCTGGCGCTCCGCTACGCTGCTCAACTCTGGATTCAGGGACAAACAGCAACAGCCCGGCAACAATTAGTAAACCAATCGGCAGGTTTATGTTGAAGGCTAGTCGCCAGCCCTCTTCACCAAAGCTGGTGGCAAGCCAGCCACCCAGGACTGGTCCAACCGCAACCATGCCACCGATGGTGGCTCCCCAAACCCCGAAAGCGATTCCACGCTCTTTACCTTGGAAGTTTGCATTTACCAGAGAAAGAGTTGTTGGTAACACCATGGAACCACCGAAGCCCTGAAGCACTCGAGCCAGAATCATCTGGCTTGAACTTTCCGAGTAACCGGCCCAGACGGATGCGGCTATAAAAATCAAAATACCGATAACCAGCAATCTTCTTCTACCGATGCGATCAGCAACTGATCCCCAGACAAGTAGTAGGGCGGCAAAGACCAGCACGTAGCTTTCTTGTACCCACTGGACTTCAACACTGTTGATATTCAGCGCAGTGATGATTTTAGGAAATATGGTGTTGACGATAGTTCCGTCAATAATCACCAAAGAAATGGCCATGGATATAAATACCAGGC
Organism: Rhodoluna sp.; assembly: GCA_046094465.1. Lineage (GTDB taxonomy): Bacteria > Actinomycetota > Actinomycetes > Actinomycetales > Microbacteriaceae > Rhodoluna. The sequence continues at coordinate 4,241 of JBJTHM010000196.1, forward strand.
CGATCCAACGAAGGCGAGCCAATGGCGCCATTATTCACTTCTTTCTTAAAGCCCCCAAATAGGGCCTTGCTTTTTGACTTTCTTAGCCTAGTCTTCGGCACCATTTAGTGTGGTGAGGCTTTGAGGGGAAATAAACAGATAAGAAAATGTGGCTGGACGCGGGATTGAACCGCGGACCTAACGATTTTCAGTCGTTCGCTCTACCAACTGAGCTATCCAGCCTCAACCTAAATTTAGGCTGAGCGATTATTCATCGCAGCGATCCTGACGGGACTTGAACCCGCGACCTCCGCCGTGACAGGGCGGCGCGCTAACCAACTGCGCTACAGGACCTCACAGTACTAATCTTCGCCAACGCTTTCGTGACCCCAACGGGATTCGAACCCGTGCTACTGCCGTGAAAGGGCAGCGTCCTAGGCCTCTAAACGATGGGGCCGGAAAAGCGATTGGAGCTAAATTTAAGCACCAAGGGTCAAGGTTACTTGGTTTTTGGGGCTTGGGCAACCTGAGAAAACCATCATTCCGGTGTTAGTTTAGATAAAACGGCTAAAAAACTTGGGAGGAGAGTATTGCTATGACTAGACCAGCCAAGCGACTGATCTCCCTCTCCCTTTTATTTGGGCTATTGTTTGCCCCCGCTTTATTTGATTCAGCCAAGGCAGAACCTAATTACCCTACCCAGCAAGAGGTGGAGAACGCCAGAAAGAACGTGGCTAAGAAAAAAGCCATGATCAAGCGCATTCAGGGCATCATCGCTGATCTAACTGACCAGCAACTAGTCCTAGAAAAGCGGGCCATGCTCAAGGCCGAAAAATACAACCAGGCTAAAGAAGAAGAAGACGCTGTTGCGGCCAAGGTCAAGGAATTACAAAAAAAGGTTGAAGCCGCCCAATCCGAGGCAAAGGCAGCACAAACTCAACTGGGCCGAATTGCCAGTCAGATGTGGCGAGATGGCGCAGCTGGAACCTCTCTAGATTTGTTTCTGAATTCTCAAAAAGCAGGGAACCTGCTCTATCAGTTAGGCGCTCAAGAGAAAATTGCCCAATCTAGCGATCAGATATACAAAAGTGCAATCCAGCGACAGCAGTATGCCCAGTCTCTCGAGGACCAACTTAGGGTAGCCAAAAAAGAGTTGGCAGACAAAACTGCAGTTGCTAAGGAAGCACTTAGGCAAGCACAGGCCGCTGCTAACGAACTGCAAGCAAAAGTGGACGAACAGAAAAGCCTAAACAAAACTTTCGTAGCACAGCTTGCAAGGCTGGAAAACATTAGCCAGTCGCTGATGCAACAGCGTATCCAAGGTTTGATTGATGAACAGCGGCAGAATAATGGAACTGGACCTATCGATGCACCAAGTCTTTATGATGTTGGTCCGCCCGATACAAATAAAGTGAACATCGCGTTTAACTTTGCTAAGCAGCAGCTTGGTGAAAGATATGTTCTAGGTGGAATGGGTCCAGACATCTGGGATTGTTCTGGAATTACAAAAGCGAGTTATCAAGCAGCTGGAATATACATCGGCACTCACTCTGCAACGAATCAGTTTTATAACATGGCTTCAAAAAGAAGACTAATTCCAATCAAGGATGCAGTGCCTGGCGATCTAATGTGGTATTCCTACGTTGATGATTTCTACGGCGATAAGTATCACGTGGTGTTGTATTTAGGTGACGGAATGATGCTGGAAGCTCCTAACCCGTTGAGAGTTGTTCGTATTGTTCCACTGCGCTACGGTGATCTGTTCCGCTATGCTGGGCGACCAACTCCTTAGAAGTGAACTATGACAGATGAGAGACAGGTCCAACCCAGAACTGAGGGTTGGCAGCAGAAAAAAGATGCTCAGGGTAGACCGATTCTTGAGTTTGAAGCTAAACCGAGATCTAAGCAACCTCCGGTTCACTTGGTTGATCTGAATGATCAAGAGCGTGCTCTGAAGGCTAAGGAACTTGGTGTCCCAGCTTTTAGAGTGAAGCAAATCGCTAAGCACTATTTCAACCACTACCTAACTGATCCTGAGCAGATGACAGATCTTCCTCAGGAGGGACGTGAGGAACTCGTTGAAGCGTTCCTACCGAAACTCCTAACCGAGGTGAAGCGGCTGAAAACAGCTAATGGAGACACCATCAAGTTCCTGTGGCGTTTATTCGACGGGGCATTGGTTGAGTCTGTTTTGATGCGCTATCCGGGTCGAATAACCCTCTGTGTCTCCTCTCAAGCTGGTTGCGGTATGAACTGCCCCTTCTGTGCTACCGGTCAGGCTGGGCTCACTAGGAACATGTCGGCCGCTGAGATAGTTGAGCAAATAGTTATCGCTAACCAAGTAATTGCGGCAGGTGAATTGGGTGGCCGCAAAGATGGTGAGTATGAAGAGCGGGTAGGAAACATTGTCTTCATGGGCATGGGTGAACCTCTGGCTAACTACAACCGGTTAATGCAGGCGGTTAGAACCATGGTGAACCCTGATGCTTTAGGCATGTCTGCTAGAAACATAACTGTCTCAACGGTTGGTTTAGTTCCAGCAATTCTAAAACTTGCCGAAGAAGCTCTTCCCGTTACTTTTGCCCTCTCACTGCACGCACCTGATGATCAACTGCGTGATGAATTGATACCAGTGAATTCCAGATGGAAAGTTGATGAAGCACTAGATGCTGCCAGAAACTACTTTGATGTTACCGGTAGAAGAGTTTCGATTGAATACGCATTGATTAGAGATATGAATGATCACAAGTGGCGAGCCGAACTACTTGCTGAAAAACTAAATGCCAGAGGTAAAGGTTGGGTGCACGTAAATCCAATCCCACTCAATCCAACCCCAGGGTCAGTCTGGACTGCTTCTACTCCCGAAACCACAGATATCTTTGTGGCAACTTTAGAAAAAGCAGGAATTCCAACCACTCTTCGCGATACTAGAGGAAGAGAAATAGATGGAGCCTGTGGGCAGTTAGCAGCAGCAGAATGAAAAAGCCTGAACGTCTACAAGACGGAACCAAAGTTTATTGGAGTGATCTTCCACCAAGAACGAAGATAAGTTTAATTCTGGAATTCGTCGGTGAAGCTTTTCTAACCGTTGGTGTGATTCTAGGTTTATTTGTTGGCTACAAAGCAATCATTCAAGACAATCTTGTCGGTGAAACCCAAACGGTTTTAGCTCAGGAATACGAAGCTCAGCCAGATAAGTTTATTGATCCAAGCGAAGTTGATTCACTTGCTGATGTTTTTGGCCAGATGTATGTTCCTAGATTTGGGGATACCTGGACCAGATTGGTTGCCGAAGGAACCAGGTGGCATCCGGTATTGAATGAGATAGGTATTGGACACTACAGGGGAACGGCGATGCCAGGGGATGTGGGCAATTTTGCTGTTGCAGCACACCGCGGTGGCTTCGGTGGAGCGTTTAAAGAAATTCACCGACTCCAAGCTGGTGACAAGGTTTATCTAAAAACTAAGAACTATTGGTATGTCTATAAATACTTGCAAACCAAAATCGTTGAGCCAACGGCCACGGGAGTTATCAAACCGGTTCCGGAAGGTTTGGATGGTGCAGTCAGAGGAGGAAGATACATGACCTTCACGTCCTGCACACCAATATTTGTGAACACCCAGCGTATCGTGGCGTGGTTTGAACTTGAATCAAAAACCATTTCGAAGCCCTTAGAAATGTCTAATCACGGAGGTAACTGATGTATTCCTGGTTATGGATGAAACTACCTGGCCGTTGGCCAGTCAAGCTTTTGATCACACTGCTAGTTCTCTCTGGCTTTCTAGTCTTCTGCTACTACATTTTCTTCCCTTGGCTTGATGTCACAGTGTTTATCGAGAATGAGAGCAACCTTCAGTAAAGCCCCCCTTGACTAAATTGAGTCAATTGGCTATCTTTTAGTTATGGAAACTCTCCCAATTGAATTTGGTTTAGACACCTTTGGCGATATGGCCAATGACGATGATGGCAACCCGCTCTCAGCAGGTCAAACCATCAGGCAGGTGGTTGAGCAGGCAAAACTAGCCGACCAACTGGGCATCAACCACTTCAACATCGGTGAACACCACCGCAAGGACTTTGCAGTTAGCGCCCCGGACACGATTCTGGCAGCGCTGGCAACGGTTACCAACCAGATAACTCTCGGCACCGGTGTCACGGTGCTCTCCAGTGAAGATCCAGTTCGGGTCTATCAGCGCTTTGCTACCATTGCAGCCCTAGCCCCAGGAAGAGTTGAGATTACAGCTGGTCGAGGGTCTTTTATTGAGAGTTTCCCTTTATTTGGCTTTGATTTAGCCAATTACGAGAAACTGTTTGAAGAGAAACTGGAGCTTCTGGTTGAGCTATTAAAAGAGGAGCCCGTGACCTGGCAGGGAGAAACCAGAGCAGCGCTGACGAACCAGCAGGTCTATCCAAAGACAGAGCACGGCATTTCTCTAAGAGTCGGTGTTGGCGGATCACCACACTCAGTGATTAGAGCTGCCAAGTATGGGGCAAGCCTAGCCTTGGCCATCATCGGTGGACATTCTTCAAGATTCGCACCCTTCACCGGCCTCTACAGAGAATCCCTAAAGAGATTCGATAAGCCCCAACTGCCAATTGGTATCCACTCACCGGGTCACATTGCTGATTCAGATGAGCAGGCAGTTCGAGAGCTCTGGCCTCACTACAGCGCTTCCTTTGGCCAGATTGGTCGAGAAAGAGGCTGGGGTCCGATGACCTATGAGCACTACGCCAATGAAGTTTCCAATGGTTCGCTCTATGTTGGTTCGCCTGAAACTGTGGCAGGGAAGATTATTGAAACTATCCGGGCAACCGGGGCTAACCGATTTGATCTTAAATATGCAACCGGGCCAATGCCGCAGTCACAACTGATGCGCTCTATCGAGCTCTATGCCACCAAGGTGATTCCAATGGTTTGCCAGGAACTTGGGCACGAACTAGCAATCACCTATTAAAAGCCAATTGGGGCCGCCCTTTAAGAGCGACCCCAATCAGTTTGTAATGCTTAGTGACCTTCTTGTGAAGCGAAAGCCTTGTCGTCTTCAGCAGACTTGATTCTTGCAATGCTAAAGATGATTAGACCGAATAGACACTTCGCCAAGATGTCGGCAATGCTGTAACCAACTTCACGGGCTAGAACTTCTGCACCGGTTGGAGCCTGGCCGGCTGGGGTACCCATGGCCAAGATGAAGGTGATTGGGTAGACACCCCAAGTTGCTAGCAATAGCAAACGGAGGCCTAGGAACAGCTTGCGAATCTTCTCAGACTGCTTCTCGAGGCTCTTTGACAATTCAATCCATAGAACATACATGATGTATAGGAATGGAATTGTTGAGAGTAGACCCCACATGCTTGGCTGAATGCCCCATAGGTCAGCCTTGATGTCACCTGGGTAACCCAGAACGATCATCAGAGCAGCTGCTGGAACTAGACGCTTTAGCAATGAGGACTGTACTTCCTTGGCTAGACCAAGAACAGCAACTAGCTCAACTAGAAGCAGTGGAACAGTTAGGAACCAGTCGATGTAGCGGTAACCAACGTTGTAGTGTGCTCCACCGAAATCTAGTGCCATACCAGCTGCGTTAGCTGCTGCAGAAGCATCGTTCATGCCATATGCGTGAGCAAATGAGTCGAACATTCTGAAGTAGTGGTATGCAGCGATTGAAGTAACGGTTGCTGAAACCATTACTGCAAGGCGGTACTTAGGTAGAACTCGGTCTCTTGCGATCCACAAGAAGATCGAGGTGAATAGCATGCTTGCGATACCTAGCGAAAGCATGTTGTATACCGCACTGAATTCCCATCCAGTGAGGGCGTAAGAAAGAACTCCTACGTTTTCCATAATGAAATTGCCTTTCCATTTAGTTTGGTCGGGCAACCGTGAAGCGCCCGACTTTGGGACTGCGATTTTTACATTACTCCTCTAAGGCATGAAAAGTTGCGAAAAGGTAACTTTTTAAGACATTAATTTTTTGGCTTTTTTAGACCTTAAATGTGCTGCCTAACCCTTGTAAATCAAGGGTTTTAAGCTATTTGACCATTATTGTTTCGTAGCCACGGAGAACAAATGTTGCTCTTCTGACTGGATTTTCGGCTAGCTGTAGCGTCGGAAAGCGCTCTAACAGCATCGGTAGCGAAGCTTGCATTTCTAGGCGCGCAAGGGGGGCACCGAGGCAGAAGTGAATACCGGCACCAAAGCCGATGTGGTTATTTGGATCCCTGGTTAAATCCATTTCGGTAGCGCTTTCAAAGACAGCCTCATCTCTATTGGCTGAGCCAAGTAGTGCCGCAATCTTCTGCCCCGCTTTGATTTCAACTCCACCTATAACTGTGTCTGCGGTTGCCGTTCTCTCAAACAGCTGCAACGGGGCATCGAAACGCAGGAACTCTTCAACTGCGGTTGCCGTGATGGCTCGAGGATCTTTTCTTAGGAGTTCCATCTGGCCTTCTCTTTCCAGAGCTGAAACCATTCCGTTACCAAAACCATTAACGCTTGCCTCGTGGCCTGCATTCAGAAGAAGCACGCAGGTTGCAATAAGTTCCCTGGCGTTAAGTTTCTCGCCTGCTACGTCAACCCGCACAACTTCCGAGATCAGATCAGTTCCCGTATTAATCGTTCGCTCATTCATTAGTTTTTGACAGGATTCAGCAAACTCATGGGA
>JBJTHM010000197.1:0-6766 GCA_046094465.1 Rhodoluna sp.
GGGCAAAATCTACCCGCATCGAAATTCTCTTGGCAACTAAGGCAATATCCCATGCTTTTCCTCTCCCCTTTTAGTCTAAAAGCCCAAAACCTTTCGGATAACTAAATCCGCCAAAAGCCGGCCTCTCAGACTCAGCTTCAAAAGATCCTTGAATACTTCCTCTGGAATCACTAAGCCATCCGCTATAAGTCCAGCAATAACATCGGAACTTGCAAAGCCCAAACCTTTGAGTTCGCTGAGACTCATGCCCTCAACTAAACGTAACTCGAGCATTACCTTCTCGATTTTTCTGTCCTCGTCACTAATACTCTCCATCTCGAGAGCCGGAGATAAGCCTGAGTTAAGCCTTTCTGCGTATGCAGCTGGATGCTTCACATTCCAGAATCTTGTTCCAGAAATATGCGAGTGCGCACCAGGACCATAACCCCACCAGTTCTTGGATTGCCAGTAGGCAATGTTGTGTTTTGATCTTGTTTCTATATTCTTAGCCCAGTTGCTAACTTCATAATTGTGAAAACCTGCCGCCACCAAGCTCGCTTCTGCGGCTTCATACATGAGAGCATGGAGATCCTCATCCGGCTTTGCTAATTCACCACTTGCGATCTGCCGATGTAATTTAGTGCCTGGCTCGACAATCAAGCTGTATGCGCTGATGTGGTCGGTATCCATTGCAACTGCTGCATCAAGAGATTTTTGCCAGTCAGATAAAGTTTCACCAGGAGATCCGTAAATCAAATCAACGCTCACTTGAAAACCAAGTGCTTTTGCAATAGCAACATTTTTAGCAACGTTTTCGGGATTATGGGTTCTTTCTAAAACTTTGAGAACATGGTCAACCTCTGATTGCATGCCAAATGAAATTCTTGTGAATCCATTAGCTTTCAGTTCCGCCAAATAGTTTTCATCAACCGAATCGGGATTCGCTTCTGTGGTGATTTCAACATGATCAACAAAGCCAAAAGTTGTTCTAAGACTTTCAAGAATTGCAAGTAAATCACTACTGGCCAATAGCGTAGGTGTCCCGCCACCAAAGAAGACAGTACTTATTGGTTTTGGCTCAAAGCCAGAAACTTCCATGGCTTTCTTAGATAGCTCAATCTCTCTAAGTACTAGCTCAAAGTATTCCTCACGCTTATTGCCGGCAAGCTCAGAAGCAGTATAAGTATTGAAATCACAGTAGCCACAGCGAGTAAGACAGTAGGGAACGTGAACGTAGGCGTGAAAACTATTGGCTAATGAATCAAACCCAATTGGAAATCTGCCAGTTGGGTCTGCTTTATCTCCTCTGGGAAGCTGGGCCATTTACTTGCCCTTCTTCTCGCCTTTTTTCTCGCCATCGGTAGATAAGGCTGCGATGAAGGCTTCCTGCGGAACTTCGACTCGCCCAACCATCTTCATACGCTTCTTACCTTCTTTTTGTTTCTCTAGAAGCTTGCGTTTACGAGTGATGTCACCACCGTAACATTTAGCCAAAACATCCTTACGCATCGCCCTAATGGTTTCTCGAGCAATGATTCTTGAACCGACTGCAGCTTGAATAGGAACCTCAAACTGTTGCCTCGGAATCAATTCACGGAGTTTTCCAGTCATCATCACGCCATAGCTGTATGCCTTCTCCCTGTGCACAATTGCGCTGAAAGCATCAACTTGATCACCTTGCAGGAGAATATCCACCTTAACTAAATCCCCCTCGGCCAAACCATTTTCTTCATAATCCAAAGACGCATAACCCTGAGTCCTTGATTTCAAGTTGTCAAAAAAGTCGAAGACAATTTCAGCCAGTGGCATGTCGTAGCGAAGCTGCACCCTGTCAGTTCCGAAGTACTGCATATCCAACATCACACCACGGCGCGACTGGCACAATTCCATGATTGTTCCGACATAGTCTCTCGGAGTCAAGATGGTTGCTCGGACGATGGGCTCTAGCACTTTAGAAACTTTTCCAGTTGGAAATTCTGAAGGGTTAGTAACAGTTATCTCTTTTTTATCCTCCATGGTGACCTGGTAAACCACCGAAGGCGCTGTGGCAATTAGATCGAGACCAAATTCACGCTCTAGTCGTTCGGTAATAATCTCCAGGTGAAGTAAGCCAAGAAAACCACAGCGGAAACCAAAGCCAAGAGCAACGGATGTTTCTGGTTCATAAACCAGTGACGCATCTGAGAGCTTTAACTTATCTAAGGCTTCACGAAGGTTTGGATAATCTGAACCATCGATTGGATAGATACCCGAGAACACCATCGGCTTCGGTTCCGAATAACCTTTCAAAGGCGTGGTCGCTGGCTTGGCCTGTGTGGTAACCGTGTCACCAACTTTTGACTGCCTAACATCTTTCACGCCGGTAATTAGATAACCCACTTCACCAACAGCTAAACCTTTAGTCGGTTCTGGCTCAGGAGATGAAACACCAATTGCCAATAACTCATGGTTCGCCTTTGTAGAAAGCATGGTGATTTTCTCTCTGGCTGAGAGCGAGCCATCAACCATCCGAACGTAGGTAACAACTCCTCGGTAGGTGTCATAAACAGAGTCGAAGATCATCGCCCTAGCCGGTGCGTTTGGGTCTCCCACCGGGTGAGGAACAGTCTGAACAATCTTGTCCAACAGCCCGTCTACGCCGACACCAGTTTTTCCGGAAACTCTTAGACAGTCCTCTGGTTGACCACCAATCAGATTGGCTAATTCCTCGGCATACTTATCAGGCTGTGCAGCCGGCAGATCAATCTTGTTCAATACCGGAATGATGTGCAGATCGTTTTCTAAGGCGAGATACAAATTGGCTAGAGTCTGGGCCTCTATCCCTTGAGCAGCATCAACCAGAAGCACCGCGCCTTCACAGGCAGCTAGGGATCTTGAAACCTCATAGGTGAAATCAACGTGTCCTGGGGTATCAATCATGTTCAAGGCGTATGTTTGACCGGCTAACTCCCAGGGCATACGTACAGCCTGAGATTTGATGGTGATGCCACGCTCACGTTCTATATCCATGCGGTCTAGATACTGAGCTCTCATCGAGCGGTCATCGACCACTCCGGTCAGTTGCAGCATGCGATCGGCCAAGGTGGATTTACCGTGGTCAATGTGGGCAATAATGCAGAAGTTGCGGATGAACTCAGGGTTCGTCTTAGCCGGCTCAAGCGCGGTTTTTGCTCGTGGCGACAAAGAAGACCTCTTAGTATCGTTAGGGATTTAGGCGAATGCCTTGGCTTATATTGTCCCATAAATCGCCCCGCTACGGCTTGCCCAAGCCCCTAAATCGCTGGTATTCTTGGGAAGGTTCAGTTGAGTGTCTCCAACTAAACCAAATCCAAATGATTTCTTCCATTCAGCCGTGTCTGAATGAAAAACGGAAAGTGAAACATGGCAAATATCAAGTCGCAGATTAAGCGCATTGGCACCAACGCCAAAGCGGCTGAACGCAACAAGGCAGTTCGCAGCGAAGTTAAGACCGCTGTAAAGAGTGTCCGCTCTGCTGTCGCCGAAGGAGACAAGACTAAGGCAACCGAAGCTTTGAAGGTAGCAACCAAGAAGTTAGACAAGGCTGTTTCGAAGGGTGTAATCCACAAGAACCAGGCCGCTAACCGTAAGTCAGCTATCGCCAAGAAGGTTTCAGGCCTGAAGTAAGAAGACTTCAACTAAACCCGTAGCCAAAAGGCTGCGGGTTTTTTATTTAGCAGGGATCACAGTGTTGCGTCCTGCAAAAAAGCCAGATGCCAATTGAATAACTGTAAAAATCACTAGCATCCAAAGTGATGCTTCCCAGTTCCCAGTGATTCTTCTAAGTTCGCCGAATAAGAAGGTTCCACTTGCAGCAATGAGATATCCCCAACCTTGAGCCAGACTGGATAGCTGAGTAGTTTGGCTGGTGGTCGATGCTCTTGAGCCAATCAAAGTTAGTGATAGAGGGAAGGTTGACGCGAAACCCAACCCGGTACATACGCTTCCTAGAACCTCTTGACCTGGAACTAACCAGACGATGCATAAGCCACTGAGCGTTAGACAGGAAAGAATCACGGAAATACCAGAAAGTGATCTATACCTTCTAATTATCAGAGTGGTTAGAAAACCAGTTGGCACGCCAACAAAAGTTGCTAGACCGAGAATGCCCCCTGCTTCGAGTTCAGTCATTCCACGATCAACAAGAAGCGATGGTAACCAGTTCAAGATTGCATAGAAACCTGTCGATTGCAGACCAAAGAAGCCAACGATTGCCCAGGTTAGTGGAGAACGAAGAACTGCCCGTCTTTCTTCTCGGTGCGTTTTTTGAGTTAGGGTCACATCAGTTCTTTGTAACCTGCTAACTGGTATCCAAAAGAGAATTCCAATAACTGCTGGAATTATCCAGATTGCAAGCGCTCCCTTCCAAGAACCCAATAGATCGGAACTCGGCACGGCAATGGATGCAGCTACTGATGAAGAAATGGCAAGCAGCGTCACATAGACACCGGTAATAAGTTGAATCTTTTCTGGAAATTGTTCTCTCACCACAGTTGGAATGAGCACGTTCCCAATGGCGATCATTAGGCCGATAATAATTGTCGTTGCTAGCAGCACAGCGAAGCCGCCCAGAAGACGAAGCCCCATCGCAATAGTGAGACCAAGTAATACTAAAAGCATTGCTCGATGCAAGCCGAAGCGCTTTACTAACCAAGGCCCGGCAAAAGCTCCTAAACCAAAGCAAACTACCGATATTGAGGTCAGTATCCCCACTTCAAGTAAGGAGAGATTTTCAACTGAAATTAGCTCCGGGACTAAAGGACCGATTGATGCAACAGGTGGTCGAAGCACCAAGGAGATAAACATTAGAGCAATCAGTGCATAGAGAGCTACTCGATTATTAGCCAAGTGGTCTTCCTTTATTGGCTACTATCCTGATTAGCCTCTCCAGAGCATACTGTGGATCTTTCTGACCACCTTTTACGGCAAAATCTGCTTCAGCAAGTTCATGAATAATCGTCGCTAATGCATCTTCTGGCCAAGTCGATGCCTCCTGTCGGAGCTTTCCAAGAACCCAATCAGTAACTCCGAGCTGCTGAGGAAGTATTCCAGGATTTCCCCTAATCCTGACAAACTGATTTATCTTTCTACCTAACGATCCGATAAGAAGAACCGGTTCCATTCCTTGACCGAGTCCGTAACGCAATCTAGTAAGAGCTTCAGCGGTTTGCCCCGCTATTGCCGCATCAGCAATGACAAAAACAGTAGTTTCCAGCCTCCCCCCAAAATACTTCTCAACAATCTCAGGAGTGATTTCACCAGAATCATCCAACTGTAACTGTGAGCAAGCTGCAGCCAGCTCTTCGAAATCATTACCAAAAATCTGAGCCAGAGCAAAAGCTGCTGGTCGCTGAATTTTTCTACCCTTAGAACCGAACTCTGCTTCGATAAATGAAATACGCTCAGCGTCACGGTTCAGTTCCAGGCAGATACCCTCAATAGCAGTTGCACTGGCCCTAATTGTTTCGAGAAGCTTTTTCCCTCTAACTGACTTACCATCATGCCGAAAAATCACAACCGCGTCTTCAGATGGATTAGCCACATACTCGACTCCGTCAACTATCAGGGCATCTGAGCAACGCTGAACATCATTGACAATCACCAATTTTCTTTCCCCAAAAAGCCCAGCGCTAGCAAAATCAAAAAGGCTTCCCGAGCCGTATTCAGGTGCATCAATCTCGGTAACTTCATAAGAATTCGGATCGCCAAGCTGGTCCTTCACAAGCCGAATTGCTCGATCAGCGAAAAACTGCTGTGGACCAAATAGCAAAATTACTGGAGCGGTCGTTACTGCCCGCCAAGGAACCTGTTTTGCTTGAGCCACCAGTAAAGCCTAACTTCTGCCAGAGACCCAAAGCTTCAAGCCCTCTGTGGTCTCTTCTAGCCCCAATGCCCCACTTGTATCTGTTCTCAAAACCTTCCCTCCTAAGTGCTCAAAGATGCTCAAAGCTCGGCTTGTTGGGTGTCCGTATGAATTTCTCTCTCCAACAGAAATCAACGCAACAGCTGGTCTAAGCCCTTCATAAAATTCAGGTGACTGGTCAGCCGAACCGTGATGAGCTACCTTAACAACCACTGTCCTATTGCCAAAACCTGTAGTCAGTTTGGTTTCAGCTTCAGCCCCGACACGTAGTTGCCCTCGTTCACCCAAATCGGCCAAAGTGACTAAGGCAATCTGTTTGTCCAGCCAGAGCATCGAAATAGACCCATCATTACTGTCTTCTGCCTCCGCTGCGTTTCGATGCGGTGATAGCACTTCCCAACTGTAATTTCCTAAAACTCCAGTCATACCCGTCTCGGCTTTAGCTATCGGAATATTTAAGCCCGATAGGTAGTCTTCAGCAAACCTGGCACCCGGTCGATCATCCCTAAAGCCACTAACCATTACCTGAGATACCTGCCGCCCAGATACGGCACCAACAACACCCCCGATGTGATCCATGTCGTAATGCGTCAGAATCAACAGGTCAATCTCACTAATTCCCAATTTGGTCAGGCAGATGTCAATCGCAGGATTCTCCCTGCCAACATCCAAAACTGCGACCTTATTCCTCGAACTAATTACCAGAGAATCACCCTGACCAACGTCACAATTGATGATGCTAAGTGGTTTTGAATAGAAGGATGAATCTGAAAAGACGGCAAGCGAAGATTGTGATGCGAAAACGACAAGAATGATCCCGCTCACACTAGCAGCTAGTATCCTCAATTTTCTAAAACGATACTGAAAAGATAAGAAGATTCCCAGAGCTAGAAAAATCCCTAAAGT
>JBJTHM010000198.1:0-2564 GCA_046094465.1 Rhodoluna sp.
GAAAATGATCTACTATTACTTAGATCAAGCGTTAGATCTCTGCAGCATATTGGGAGGTATGTGATGCGGCGACTATTGAAAACCCGCTTTAGCAGGTTTCTGAATGCGGCGTTTCTCCTTATTCTAACAAGTCGATTCTCAAATGCTACAAAGGATATGCAAGTTATGGATTATGATTCACTAAATGATACTTGGATGATTTCAGATTATAGAGGATGGCATCCCTGAATACTTCAGCTGTTTTTGCTTAGTTCCACAATAGTCAGACCTCATCCTGGTGTCTACATCCGAATCTGTTGCCATATTTCCACGCAATTGCCCTCATCACATGTCGATAAATCATTTAGCCTCATTTATTTTAGGAGCCATATGATCGCCTTGTTGGGGATCCTTACTTCTCAATCCTTCGTATAATGCTTGACCTGCACAGATCAAGCCTTACTCGTTGATATCTTGTCAAGCACAATGCTTCGAAGAATCTTAGGCAATCTTAAGACGCTCCTCTATCGCAAGCCAAAAGAGCAATTGCGCTTATTAATCTGTCGTGGACCACGCGCATATTTCTTAATTGAGAGATGGAAGCGCAATATGGCATCTGCTGCTTATTCACTGCCTACACTTCCCAGTCACAAAACTTGTAATGCAGCACCTTTAGAGGTATGGTATCTTACCGGCCTTAACTTCTGGTATCAAACAGCATTCTGCGCATGGTCCCTATCATTTCATAGCACCACACCTATTGTCTTGAACATTGTTGATGATGGGACTCTGACACAAGACTTAGAGGCTGAACTACGACGGCTTTTTCCCAATGGCAAAACAATATGGTCCCATCAGGCATCAGAGCGCTTCAAGTGCATTCTTCCTGTGGAAAAATACCCGGTTCTCCATGAACTCCGGAATAAGTATATTCATATTCGTAAGCTGACTGATATTCACCTTGGAAGTAATGGAGCCAAGCTAGTGCTGGATTCAGACATGCTATTCTTTGAACGGCCGGATGAACTACTCTCCTGGTACAGCCTTCCCAATCAACCTTGCCTGATGGTTGATTGCGAAGAGTCCTACGGATACAGTCGGAAACTTATGGAGGAATTGGCTGGAGCCCCGATTCCTGCATTGCTGAATGTTGGAATCTGCGGACTTGTAAGCGAGTTGATCAACTGGGAGAAACTTGAATACTGGTGTCAGACATTGCTAGCTCGGGAGGGCACTAGTTACTACCTAGAGCAAGCTCTAGTTGCAATGCTAGCCGCCCAATCATCCCCTACCGTTATGCCTCGCAGTAGATATATAACATTTCCAACTCGGCAACAGGCGCTTAATCGAGAGGGCGTTTTGCAGCACTATGTGGCAGATAGTAAGGCATGGTATTTTGGTCTTGCATGGCGTCTTCTTACCAAGGCATGATGCATGACTAATCCTCTTGTATCTGTCTGCATTCCCTGTTATAACGCAGCCCCCTATATTGGCCAAGCAATTGATTCGATTATCGCACAAACCTATCCGCATATCGAGATCATTGTTGTCAATGATGGTTCCACAGATAACTCTGGCCGAGTGTTGGAGGGCTACCGCTCATCGCGCATTAAAGTCATCAACGCGAATTTCGGCAGCGCTGCTAAAAGCCGTAATCTAGCTTTTTCTATGTCCCATGGGCATTGGATTAAATTCTTCGATGCCGACGACCTGCTTAACACTGAAGCGATTGAACGACAACTGGAGCGGTTAGGCGATCGAGTTGACGTGGTTGCATCTTCCGCTTGGGGTCGCTTTTATCGTGATCAAATCAACAGTTTCACGTCAAATCCTCAAAGTGTGTGGAGGGATTTAGAATCATCCAATTGGCTTGTAGAGGCTTGGCAGCTTGCGCAGCCAATGACTCAGCCCGGAATGTTTCTTATTCCTCGACCTCTCCTGGAGGCAGCGGGTGGATGGGATGAAACCCTCACTTTAATTGACGATTTTGAGTTCTTCGCTCGTGTACTCTGCCATGCTAAGGAGGTCCGCTTCACCCCTTCTGCTAGGTTGTATTACCGCTCTGGAATTTCTAGCAGTCTTTCACGGCAGAGCTCCCGAAGGGCCTTCGAATCAGCCTATCACTCTCTTATCAAGGGAACCAGCTATCTTCTGCAGAAAAGAGACGACCCAGAGGCCAAGAGATCTTGTGCCAATCTGTTTCAGAGTTATGTCTACGATGCTTTCCCTCGTCATATGGATTTGATTAGGTTAATGGAGCGTCGCATTGAAGCGCTGGGAGGAAGTGATCTTAAAATGCCAGCAGGTCCCAGGCTGGCCCTACTCTCTAGTTTTCTGGGCTGGCGCAATGCAAAGCGGCTGCGTGCACTAGTCACACGGTATTAGACTTAGGCTCGCCAAAATGCATATTCTCCTGATCACCTATGCCCAGGTTGCCACCAACCCTAGATTGGTGAAAGAAGCAGATGCTTTGAGCGCAGCCGGCCATCACGTTGAGGTGATCACTGGCGATTACAGCGTCCCCTGGCGTGATTCTGCCATCGATGCTTATGGGAATAAGAGTTGGAAGAGTGTGGTGAGAATTC
>JBJTHM010000199.1:0-4843 GCA_046094465.1 Rhodoluna sp.
TGCCTCAATGGTTGCGATGAAAAAACCGGCAACTGGGCTGCAGGCTTCCGACCTCTCCCGGATTCTCGGTCGTCGTCTCATCCGTACTGTTGAGCCTGAGCGTCTGTTGCAGTGGAGTGATCTAGAGCCATGACTCGCAAAGTCTGCGTTGTTGTCTTCAGCCGGGCCAACTACGGACGCATCAAGAGCTTTCTGCGTGCTGCTCAGAGCCATCCAGACCTTGAGTTGCAGTTGATTGTTGGAGCCTCCGCGCTGCTCTATCGCTTTGGCGAGGTAATCAAGATCATCCGCGCAGATGGCTTTGATCCCAACAGCGTTGTGCACTCCATCGTCGAGGGAGAAACGCCCACCACGATGGCCAAATCAACTGGGCTGGCGATCGTTGAACTGGCCACTCACTTCGAGAACCTCAAGCCTGATGTGGTGCTTACGGTGGCTGATCGTTTCGAGACGATGGCGACAGCCGTGGCCGCCAGTTATATGAACATCCCGGTTGCCCATACACAAGGAGGCGAGATCACTGGCTCCATTGATGAGAACGTCCGTCATGCGATCACCAAGCTGTCCCATATTCATTTCCCGGCTACGGAGCGCGCCCAGGAATTTCTGATTCGCATGGGAGAAGATCCGAAGACGGTTTATCTCACGGGATGTCCCTCTATCGACCTGCTGACCGACATTGATCTGTCTTTCACGCCGGATCTGTTCGAACGCTACAAAGGCGTCGGCGCCGACCTAGAACCCACGCGTCCCTACATCGTGGTTCTGCAGCATCCTGTGACCACCGAGTACGGGCAGGGATTCCAGCAGATCAACGAAACCCTGCGAGCAGTTCATGCGATCGGCAGTGAGGGGATGCAGGTGGCCTGGCTGTGGCCGAATGTGGATGCCGGTTCGGATGATGTGGCTAAGGGCTTGAGGGTGTTCCGCGAAACGCATCACCCGGGTTACCTCCACTTCTATCGCAACTTCTCCCCCGAGGATTATGCCAGGCTGATCAATAATTGTCGCTGTATTGTTGGTAACTCTTCCTCCGGTCTCCGTGAGGGTGCATTCCTCGGCGTTCCCTGTGTGAATGTTGGTTCCCGCCAGAGCGGCAGAGAGCGTGCTACCAATGTGATCGATGTTCCCCATGAGGCAGCTGCTATTGAAGCGGCTGTGCGCCATCAGGTTGATCATGGGCGCTATGAGACTTCACAGCTGGTCGGTGATGGCACAGCAGGCCACCGTATCGCCGAGATCTTGGCAAAGGTACCACTCAACATACACAAGACCATCGGCTATCTCATGACGGACTGAAGTGTGGAGTGTCAATTGCTCAAATCGACGTACTCTGTGGATTTTCTCGGGTTTTGAGGAGCCAACTACGTTCCTTCGATGGGCGGGACTGTGACCTCCAGTGGTTTTGATGTATCACTCTGATCGGCGGTAAAAATCAGGACCTAGGCAATACTCAATCTTTTTCTGGTTCCAATGTCCCAGCGGAGACTCTTGGAGCTCAAAAAAATGATGGTCCCAGCTGGGAACATGTAAGTATGCCCAGTCGCGCTGCAGATTCTTGGCAAGAAAACGTGCATTGGCAGTTCGCCCATCAATAATGATCAGAGTGCCTGGTTCCAGAAAGTGTTCAATAGTAAGCACATCGGCCGCCATCGGCATCTTGTCTCGATGCCGAGTGGAGACTCCTCGTATATCCCCGAGGGCCGAGAACTGGTCGGGCCCGTCGATATAAATGAGATCGGGAGAAAGGGCAGGAAGTGGATCGTAATAGGTGCATATTCTTCCGCAGAACGTTCCCATGGTCACCTTCGCTAAATGGAAATGGCAGATTCTTGCGTCTGACAGCTCAGAAGGCATTGAGTTCGCAGCCTGGTTGATCCATGATTCATAGTTGTCAACAGAGTGGATTTCATACGGGTTTGCGATGCGTAGCTCAGAGGTGACATAGTGCCCGTGATCATTCTTATTTCTTCTGATTGCGTCGGTCAACACTATCGTGCTCATGCCCACCCCAAACTCTAGAACTGTGCAGACTTTTCTGTTTCTGCAAATCGCATGGAGTCGGCACAGGTCGTCATACTCTGGAGGCAGCGGTGTGGTGTTCTGGGGATCTAGTACCTTCAGGGTGCCGGGATTCCTTCTTGTATAATTGGCAGAATCTGTAGCAGTGTCGTTGAGCAAATGGCGCATACCATGCTCTTGGACGTAATCTGAATAGTCAAATGGATGCGGTATGAGATCTTCAATCTTGAGAGGAGACATGATTGTTCTTCCGATATTCTCAGCTTACCATGAAACGTCTTCTCCTGCCCCAATTCTGACGACTTAACATGGATCGCATTTGATTAACGTGCCTGTTGCCAGGCTTTTCAGAACGCGGCTGAGTTGTGGACTGGTAGTCATTTTGCTACTGCCTTTATGCTGCATGAAGATCGATTGACTAGTGCAGGATCTATCGGCAACGCCTCCATCTTCGTGACCATTCCTCGAGGGGCATCAGCTGGATTGCTGGATCGCTTTTCAGGGCCTATGCTCGCTAAGGACGGTTCTCAGGTTTTGGTGGATCCAGTCTTTTCTGCGATAAATTCTGTGCCGCATGGCATTGCGGATTCTTGCTGTTGTCCCAATATACGACTGTGAGCAATCTCTGTGATCCACCTCTAGCCTTCCGCCTCGATTTACCTTGCTGATAGCTTTGTCTATGGATGATCGTGTTCTCGGACATCTGCAAGTTCTCTTCGACCAAGTCTTCCAAGTTGACAAGCTCTGGCCCCAATTTCGTCTGCTGCTCAACGATCTAACCCAGATGGCCGGCACTATCCCACCGGACTCTGTCGTCGTCTCTTTGGAGCGGTCTCTTCTTTATGGTGGCTGCAGTTTGATAGCGCCGTTATTCTCGCATGTCGAGTTTATCGCAATCGACTGCAGTCCTCGCTCGGCAGATGATCGGGGTGCTTACAATGCTCATCTAGTTGATGATCCTAGGTTCCTTTCGGTTCCTGTAAACCGGCGTGCAACTCTGCTCGAGACCGGGGTTGCTGACGGTGAAGCTGATCTTGTTATCGTTCCCAATCTTGTTCACCACGTCTGCGACCAAGATAGATTGTTCAGGGAGCTTTCCCGTATTGTGAAGCCAGGTGGCAGAGTCTATGTCTTCGAAGCATTGGTACGTGAGATTCATCAAGCCCCTGATGATTTCCTCCGTTATACACCTTACGGTCTTGAGGCTGCATTTCGGCGTGTTGGTTTGCAATCCGAGCCAGTTCGTACGGAAGGGGGACCCTTCCAAGTCATCACCTATTGCTGGATTCAGGCGTTGCAATATCTCAAGGGTGAGGACAAGGAGCGTTACACAGACTGGTTCTTCCGTCAGCATTTCCAAGAGCTGTTGCAGTTAGATAGCATAAATACTACCAACCTGGAGAAGCAGCATAGTAGCTTCCCAATGAGTTTCTCGATTATTGCTCGCAAGCCAAGTGTTCCTGCCGTTCAGAGATCCTAAGAATCTATCATGTCAGTTGCTGGTCTTCGTGTGCTGATTATTGTTCCTGCTAGAGGCGGATCTAAAGGGATTCCAGGTAAGAACCTACGATCTGTTGCAGGTCGCTCTCTAGTAGCACATGCGGCGTTGATTGCTTCGGCTCTGCCTTGGGTAGACGCCTCAATCCTGACGACGGATGATCCTGACATCGCAGCTGAAGGTCGACGCTATGGACTCGAGGTCCCCTTCTTGCGCCCTCCTAATCTATCACATGATGAAGCAACATCAGTGGATGTCTGGCGTCATGCGTGGTTGACAACTGAAGCATTGCATGGACATATCTATGACCTGTCCATTCTTTTGGAGCCAACAAGTCCTTTGAGGCGGGTCGAAGATATTGAGTCTGCTATGCAAGCACTTTTGGACTCCGGTGTTGACTGTTGTTTTACCGTGTCACCGACACCTGCACACTACACTCCCGAGAAGACGCTGCTCATTCGCAATGACGCACGGATTGACTTTTACCTACCACTTGATCAGGCGCAAACAACTAGGCAAAAAATTCGCCCATATGTCCATCGGAATGGAATATGCTATATCGTGCGACGTCCGCATCTCTTTAATCATCTCATGATCGTTTCGCCTGGGAGCCTGCCTCTCTTGATTGATCGACCTGTGGTTAATATTGATGAGCCTTTTGAGTTGGAGCTTGCTGATTGGCTTTATCGACGTGATTATCCAAGCAGTACTGACTTAACGCATTGACTACTCAGACCTATTCAAGCCTTCGCAAGGCTCTGCGTGACGAAGCGTCTAGGAGTGGCTGACGGTGTATTCAGTATGTTATGCTTCACCGCTGTGACTAGTGGCTTTGAGGCTTTCCTTGTACTCATACATAGTCGCGAATAGAGGTTCTGTTTCAGTAGGGCTGTCTGCCAAGCCAAACATGCTCGGTGCGCTATTCAGATCGATAAACTCAACTATTGAATCTACACGCTCAACGGCTTGTCGCCAGTTCGCCAAATTCTGGAAATGGCTAAACTCGTGATGCCACGCTGAGATAATCCTGACTCGTCCGCCAGTTACGGAAGCTAGATTTATCAATGATGACGAATAATGTGAAATTATAGCCTTTGGTATCTGCGGCATGCGCGAAATCTTGCTTTCTACCGGAAGAAGTGTGTCATCGACGGCGCAGCCAAGTTCTTGCCGTATCCTGTTGACTGTCTCCTGCCGCTCTTTGCCGGGATTCGGAATATAGGTAAGTCTGCTGATGCATTCTTCGCCAAAGAGTTGTTTAGCTGCTTCTAGGCCGGAGCGTATGTATGTGATGTAAGCCATTGGGTCTATGCCGAATACGTC
>JBJTHM010000200.1:0-2957 GCA_046094465.1 Rhodoluna sp.
TAACCCAAGATAACCAGTGGGACTTGTTTTCTTAGGGAATTTGATTTTGAAGGATGGGTTCTCATCGTAGTAACCACCATCAATAAAAGATGTGGTTCCTTTGAGTCTGATTTCAATAGTCAGATTGCCGCTGACTCTACCGTCAACACCCATGCTCAAGGTCGCAGGTACGTAAGTCTTCGCCTTCTGTGGATCTCTCAGTGAAGTCTCGGAAGCGCTAGGAATAGTTAGGTCTGCACGAAGAATCTTCAGTGGGTTGTAGATGTCTGTTATCTTAAGCGGGGTGGCAGCCTGAGCTGGACCGAAAGATGTGGCAAGAACCCCTAGAGCCAGTATGGCTACAAAGGCGAATCTGGTATACCGAACAAAGTACTTCATTTGGACTAGTCTAACCTTGTGACTCCAATTGATTATCCGTTGCTTTTGGCAACCCTAGGTATCGACCTATTCCTCCTCTATCTTCTAGCCTATGTCTTCTTCTATCGCAGGCATAAGCGCCGTGATGTCTTCGTAGCCATCTGCCTAATTAACATCACCCTCTATGTCTTAGGAGGAGCGCTCGGTACCTTCACCATATCCATTGGTGTTGGCTTTGCCTTATTTAGCGTTATCTCAATCTTCCGTATGCGTTCGGTAACCCTGGGCTGGGTCGAGATTGTCTATCTCCTAGTTGCCCTAGCCATGGGCCTAAGCCTTGGTATTCCGGCCTACGATCTTCCAGTTCAGTCACTGTATGCAGTTCTTCTAGTATTAGCCGTATACATAGTTGACCACCCTAAAGTCTTACCAAGCCGCCCAAGCCAGCAGTTTGCCTTCACAACCGACTACATCGAATTAGAGCCAAATGCGCTAAAGCAAAAAGTTGAGGAGCAGTTGGGTCACTCTGTGAAAACAATTAAAGTCAGGTCGGTGACAACCACCCCACAGGGTATGAAGCTTGAGATTGAGTCCTAAGTTATGCCGGCTAAATTCAAATATGTGCCTCACCCACATGTTGAGGCCAGAAAAAAACTGAGGCCAGCTAAGGCAGATCAAACCTTAACTGATATAACTCCTAAAACACTGAATGACAAAATTGGCTTTACCATCACCAAGGGTGTTGGCACAATGTGGGCGGCATATTTATTCTTTGCTCTGACTTTAGTCAGCCTTCCAGCAGTTCTGATCAAAGGTGATCCCATTTTGATAGTTGGCTGGGTAGCTCAAACCTTCCTGCAGTTAGTTTTATTACCAATCATTATTGTTGGACAGAACATCCAAGCAGCAGCGGCAGAGAAAAGAGCAATCCTCACCTACGAGGATGCCGCTGCAGTCTTGGAAGAGGCCAATCAGATTCAAAAGCATCTGGATCATCAGGATAAAGCTCTACTGAATCTGATTGACCGCATTGATTCACTAGAGACCAAACTCAAAAAGAAATAATGCGTCTAGTTATTGCCGATTGCTCGGTGGATTACGCTGGGCGACTATCTGCCCATCTGCCACTAGCTAGAAGACTCTTGGTTCTAAAAGGCGATGGCAGTGTTTTGATTCACAGTGAAACGGGTTCCTATAAACCGCTTAACTGGATGAACCCACCTTGCAATATTTCTAAGCACGAGCCAGATCAGGAGCAGCTAGCTAAAGGTGTGAAAGAAATTTGGCGGGTTAGCCAGGTAAAGGCCGCAGATATTCTCTGGATACAGATACATGAGATTCATGAAGAGATCTACCATGAACTAGGTAAAGACCCTGGGCTTATCAAAGACGGTGTTGAATCTCACTTGCAGGAACTACTCGCAGCTCAGATAGAACTTATCGGAGAAGGTAGCAAACTGATAAGGCGAGAGTATCAAACCACAATAGGTCCGGTAGATATTCTTGCTAGAGATTCACAAGGTCAGGTAGTTGCTATAGAGATTAAGCGTCGCGGGGAAATAGACGGGGTTGAGCAGCTCACTCGCTATCTAGAACTACTAAACCGAGATGAGAGTCTAAGCCCAGTCAGGGGTATCTTTGCAGCGCAGGAGATAAAGCCCCAGGCTAGAACCTTGGCTTTAGACCGTGGAATCGAGTGCCTAATTCTTGACTACGAGAAGATGAAGGGTGAGGCAGAGGACCCGGATTCCCTCTTTTAGAGCCTAAAACCGAGCTCTGCTAGGTCAAGTAGATTAGGTAAGAGGTTGGTTTATGAAATTTGGAGATGAAGATGTCTTTATCGGATCGTAAGGTTTGGCGAGGTTTTGCTAGCGATAACTACGCTGGTGTGCACCCGAGACTATTTGAACTTATGCAGCAGGTGAACGAAGGTCACGAGGTGGCCTACGGCGATGACTTTGTAACCGAGGAATTACAAAAAGCATTCAAAAAAGCCTTCGGTGAGGATGCCGAAGTATTTCCAGTGTTTAATGGAACCGGCTCCAATGTGATTGCACTTTCTTCTGTAGTCAAGCGCTGGGAAGCAGTGATCTGTGCTGAAACCGCTCACATCAACTCCGATGAAGGCGGAGCTCCAGAGAAGATGGCTGGCATCAAACTCTGGACTATCCCCACCCAAGATGGCAAGCTCACTCCAGAGATAGTAAAGCCATATCTATTTGATATCGGTAGCGTGCACCGTGCTCAGATTGCTGTAATAAGCATTACCCAGACAACAGAACTGGGCACCCTATACAGCAGAGAAGAGATTAAGGCTCTGGCAGATTTTGCTCATGAAAACAATCTTTACCTGCACGTAGATGGTGCAAGACTTTCAAATGCTGCCGCAGCACTTGGGCTGAGTTTCAAAGAGTTCACCACAGATGTCGGTGTTGACCTAGTTAGTTTCGGTGGAACCAAGATTGGTGCCCTGGCAGCTGAAGTGGTTGTGGTCATAAACAGTAAGGCTCTGGCAGAGAGCATTCCTTTTATACGTAAAACCTCAATGCAGTTACCGAGCAAGATGAGATTTGTCAGTGCTCAGCTAATTGGATTACTGG
>JBJTHM010000201.1:0-3283 GCA_046094465.1 Rhodoluna sp.
GGAAGTGCATTCAACGGTTGGGCACCTGGCGAGCCGAACAACTGGGACGGTACAGAAGGATGTGCTGTTACCAACTGGGATGGCGTACCTGGTAAGTGGAATGACTTGAACTGTACAGATTCAAACAGCTACATTGTTGAGTTCTCAACCACTCAGGATCAGTTCGCAGCTGCAGTGGTTACCTTCGATAACATCACCGGAGATGACAAGGATGCATTTCCTGCTGAAACAGACCCAGTTGATGAGCCTTTGGCTGACACTGGATACAACCCATGGTTGCTGCTTTCAGTTGCAGTTCTTCTAGTTGCTGCTGGTGCTTCGGTAACCGTAGTTTCAAGAAGAAGATAAGTTCAAAAGCTAGGTGGGTGCAGCCTAAGGCTGCACCCACCTATTGCTTTAACCTAAATTTGACTCTCAAAACGGTGAAGTCTGGGCTCCTACCCAGTGGCCATTTCTCGACCACGCAGGGTTCGATGGGTTATCTCTACGCCCAGAGCACAGAGGGCCCCTATGACTATGCTCCAAGCTGACTGTGTCGCAGAGAGTAATTCGAATCCAAAAAATGACCTTAGAGGTTCAAGGATAAATATCCCAGCAAAAATCAAACAACAGGTGAGTAACATCACTGCTTTCCAGCGATCAAATGGGCGGCTCAACACGTTCACTACCCACAAACTGGCAATCGAGAGAATCACAATCACCATAGTTTGCAACTTTGATTGACTTACTTGTTCATCGAGTCCCGAAGTGTTCATAAGAGCGGGGAGTGCAAGGACGCAAAGCGCTAGAAAACCTCCATTTCCTCAACTAATGGGGTAAGAGTGGCCCGGCTCGGTAGCAATTGCTCCCTAGCAGTTGGATTAGTAGTGCTAGATCCCATAACTCAAAGGCTAATCGAGCGCTACGCCAAGGAATCTAAAACAGCGACGAAAATTATCTATTCGTTGCAAAACCGAATCTAGCCAAAACCGTGTCCTCAATAAGCGCCACGATGTTGTAGAGAATGATTGAAACCAAGGTGATCACCACAACGTAGGCCCACACTTCATTGGCTTTAGCCCGGCCAACGGCCGAAACGATTCCGTATCCGATTCCACTTCCAGTGGCTAACCATTCCACCAGGAGAGCGCCAGTTATAGCTCCTGGCACTGAGATTTTTACGGCAGCAAAAAAAGACGGGAGTGAAGAGGGGAAAGCCACGGTCTTTAGAATTTTTAGCCGGTTCGCTCCATAAACCTTGGCTAAATCATACATAGCCGGAGAAACGGACCTCAGGCCAAAGACAATGTTAACCAGAGCGGGAAAGAGAACCACTATTGCACCCATCACCGCAACTGTGAGCTGACCCCTACCGAAGATAAGAATAATAATCGGTGCCATTGCGATTAGTGGGACAGAGCGTAACAACATGGCTATTGGCATAAGGGCTTGCTCAATACCTTTGGAGATAGTGAATATCACTGATACCGCTGTTGCAAAAAGGATGCCGAAAGCAAAACCTACCGTGGCATCTATAAGTGTTTGGCCCAGTGCAGTAAAAACGATGTTTCTGTTATCGCTTGAAAGTTCAGAACTAAAAAGAAAATTAAAAACATCGATGGGTGTTTTCCCAATATACGGTGTTACATCCAAAACCCAGAGAGCGCTCAACCAAAGAATCGTCACCACAACAAGTGAAACAATCGTGTTTAGGAATGTTCTTAGCACCCTTTTAGAAATTGGTTGCATTATGCACCCCCAACATTTCTAGCCCAGGGGGTAAGTGCTTTCCCTAGTAAACCAAAAGTCATGTAAGCCAAACCAGCGATCAAACCAGACACCAGTGCCAAGCCCCAGACTCGGGCAACTTCTAGAGATTGCTGAGCGTTTACCAGAGCAGGCCCAAAACCTAGGTCGGGCCCGCCGACATACTCACCGAGTATTGCACCTAGAAAGGCTGCTGGGGCAGCAATTCTCAGTGCAGCAAAGATTGATGGCAGTGAGGCCAGCAACTGCACTTTCAAAAGCCTCTGCCAAGCTCCACCGCCATAAACTGTGACAACGTCCAAACTGGCCTGATCGGCAGATTTCACTCCGGTTAATGCTCCTACCCTGGTGGTGAAAAAGACGCTAAGCCCTGCCAGGGCGATAGCTGCACCGGCAGGTTCTCCCTCTGAAGGCGCACCTAGGACCAATCTGATGATCGGACCTATTGCGACTATCGGAATGCAGTAAGTGATAACGGCTATCTGCGTGGCAAGGTTTTCTAACCTTGGGACGATAAGAGCAATTGCGGCAAGGCCTAATGCGGACAGGTTACCGAAAAGAAAACCAAGCCCAGCTTCTGTCAGCGTCAATGCGGCATTCTTCCAATAGAACTCAAAGCCGTCTTCTAAGAATTTAGTCAAAACCTCTAACGGCGTTGGTATCGCACCGGTCCTTTGAACGCCACCGGTGGACTCTCGAGCAAAAACTGTTACTGCAGAGAGCCACCAAAATCCGATTATCGAAAGCGAACCGAGAACACCGCCAACCCAACGAACTCGCTGGTTAGTCATCGCTTGCATTCTCCCCATGAACACCAAAGAGCAATTCTGAGGCACGATCGTGTAATGAGTGGAATTCAGGAGTTCGCATCATCTCAATGGTTCTCGGTCGAGGAAGATTGATATCGATAATCTCCTTGATTCGACCGGGCCGCGCGCTCATCACAGCAACGTGATCACTTAGGAATATAGCCTCCGAAATGCCATGCGTGACCATCAGCGTCGTTGCCGGCTTTTCGGTCCAGATTCTCAGAAGTTCTAGATTTAGTCTTTGCCTTGTCATGTCATCCAGAGCGCCGCAAGGTTCGTCTAAGAGCAGCACTGATGGTTGAACAATTAGTGCTCTCGCTATTGAGACTCTCTGTCGCATCCCTCCAGAGAGCTGGGCAGGCTTAGCATTTTCGAAACCTTGCAAACCAACAAGGGAGATGATGTCCTGCAAAACCTTATCGTCAACCTTTGTGCCTGAAATCTCTAGCGGTAGTTTGATGTTTGAGGTGACACTTCGCCAAGGCATCAGAGCAGAGTCTTGGAAAGCAATACCTAATTCATGGTTATCCCTAAGCTCCTGAGGAGCTTTTCCATCGACAGTAACAAAGCCAGAAGTCGGGGTTTCCAAACCAGCGAGAATTCTAAGGATAGTTGACTTGCCACAGCCTGATGGGCCAAGAAGGGAAAGGAAACTGCCCCTATCACTGTGCAGGGAGGCATTGTCGATGGCAGTTAGGGTTTGCTTACCAATCTTGAATGATTTGGTT
>JBJTHM010000202.1:0-2539 GCA_046094465.1 Rhodoluna sp.
TAGAGGTACAGAGTTCAACCAAGGAATAGCGTTCGGCCATGCCTTGAAAATCATGGATCCCCAAGCGCTCTACCTCTAGAACATAGTTGATACCAAGGCCGGCATAGTCAATAGTAGGCAGCTGTTTATCGACAAGGATGACGTAGAATTGCCAGTCAGAATTGTGAACAGACAGGGACTCACCAAGCGCGAATGCCTGGGCAAGATAGTTGTTCGAGCAGATGGTAAAGACAGCTTTCATCGGTTTCCTCAGACAAGCATCATGAGCCCGTCACAGAATTACAGGATAGACAGGAAGAAAGGACAGTTACACTGTTGCAGTAGGCAAAGTGGACAAGCAATGCACATGGATGAGGTAATAAGTGGTCAGAATACTCGGTAACCATGTAAGGTATGCATAAGCATGCACCTAGCAACGTAGGCTCTGGTTGGGAAGGTGGTAATTAGGCTGATGGATAAGCAGTCGTGGCAACCTCTGATTGCTTGCCGCTGGCGTCCAATGAAGTGAGCCCTGTAGTCGATAAGAAAGGTGAACTAACTCATGGACAGGGATCACCAGACCCACTACAAATGCCCGAAGGTTGTGAATATGATAATCTCTCGGCTGTGTGAGTGGGTTCGATCGCTCAAGGAAACTCTATTTGCATATCAACAAACGATTAACAATAGTTGGGAGTTTCAGTAACTCACTGATGTAGTGTAGATTTCGAATCCAGTCAAATAGCACTAAATGGATTTATAGCTGCGAGATCATAGCCGTGTCTAGCGGTGGCTGTGACAGTTATTAGCCGCTCTTAGGTGCTTCTTACACTGGACTGTGCCTGTAGGGCCTTATCACCCATTGGTCGTTGCAGGATGTAAAGCTGTTGGTCGCTTTCATTATGAATACCCCGTACATTGATGGGGCCATGCTACGAAGGGTAAGTAGATCCGTGAAGACATCGCTTTAGATCTGGGTGATATTAAGCGTGAATTCGCACGGTATGCGCATCTCGAAGACGTTGCCACATCTCTTTCAATAAAAACACAACGAACGAGTACTTCAAGAGACCAACCGGCTAAACTGCTGAAGCCCTAGACGATGAAGGCCACCACTCCGAAAGCCTGGATGCCTTAATTGTTGAATCGTTACCTGTTAGGACCAAGAAGACAGCAGATGCACTTGAAACCGTAATTGGGGCTTACAAGTGAAAGAAACAAGCGACTGGAATGATGGAAGCGATAGAATCATTGGCTCAAACGATTAACCCTCCATCGTTATGCGCACTACTCTCAGGTCTAGAATTCAGCAAAATATCAAGAAGCTCCTGCTCACAGGCTTCGGCAGTTTTAATGATGAGAATACATTTGCAAGGCGACAAGCAGCCCCGATCAATGGGGAGATTAGACTGTAAGGATACACATGAGATGGCGACACAGGGAGTCATCAGGATAAAGCTCTATCTTTTAGCTATTAAAGGGAGAAGAAGTTAGTTAGAAGAAGCAAGTTTGATTAATGCAGCAGCCTCAACGCATGCCAGCAGCGCAGACTGCTCGGTATCCCAGTTCCACCGAGTCTGGCCTAGGTGATGGGCAGACTTGCGTAACCTCTCAAGTCTGTCAGGGCGTCCCACCAAGATCTGATCAATGGCCATGGCGAGTGACTGAGGATCGTTGGTCCGGTACAAGACCACGGCTTGACCCGCTTCAGAAGCGATGGCTTGATGAGCAGGAATGTCACTGAGTAAGGCGGGAATTCCAGCTAAGGTGTAAGAAAAGAGTTTATTAGTGAGCGCTATGCGGCGATTCGGGGTTATGCCCGATTCACAAACTAAGCCCATATCAAACTGTGCAGCCAATAGCTCGAGTTGGGTGGGCGACGCAGGTGGGTGGAAATGCAAAAGTTGCTCAACACCAAACTTCCGTGCTAGGTCGATAAGGCTAAATAGGTAGTGATCTGAAATATTGCCGCGGAGATGCAGATGAGGCCTGGCTGCAGAAAGGCCAATGGCCTGCACAGCGCATTCAAGGCCGCGGTCGGGACCGATGGTTTGAGAGAACCAATAGATCGATGGAGATTGTGGGCAGGAGCCTGCTGCTGTAGGTTCGGCAGGTGCCTGGCAGAGAGGGAACATGTTACGCACTACAGTAGGAGTGGGACTCCCATAGCAGGTTTGATATGCAGTTGCAATTCCGGGTGATGCGGCAGTGACGAAAGCCGCTCCTGGCAGCCACCGAGATTCAATGGCATGGGTGAGCGCACGCTGATCATCATAGGCCGGATCTTCGGGAGGATCCCCGAGATGGAAATCCTCTGCATCGAATGCATACAGGCCTCCGTGGAGGCGTGCTGCCAGTGCGGCTGCGGTGAGCGCCGCAGGATAGTGAGCAATGTAGAGATCAGCAGCATGCCGCTTCGCCGCCCGGATTAGGCTAGAAGAAATGGGGTGCCATGCACGACATTCCATTTGCTGTCCCTTAAGTCCTGCCTTCCAACGGAAACGGCAGAGGCGATAGGGAATCGTTTGCCGGAGGCGCCTAGGCAGATCTGCCATGGGCC
>JBJTHM010000203.1:0-2963 GCA_046094465.1 Rhodoluna sp.
CTTCTTTATCAGTATCGTTAATATTGGTTTGATAGATATAATTTACGTTTAGACTCACGGTGATCCATTTGGTAAGATTGATGTCGACTCCCCCGGTCAGCATGCCGTCTGTGTAGCCAAGATTATCAACGTTTGTGGCGATTCCACCTCCCACGAAAGGTGTAATGAAACCGCTATGAAAAATATCAAGGGTGAGAGGCAAGCGGAACTCAAAGCCATTATTGTCATTGTTGTTGTTATTGGGGTCAGGCCCGAAGATTCCGGTTGGTCTTAATGAAACAGAGAAAGTATCATCTAATTTGTAGCCAACCCGAGCTGTAACTACCCCTGCAGTCGTGTCGCCGGTGTAATTGCCAGCCCGAATCCCTCCACCAATCCCATAAATCCCACGGGATTGGTAGGGTCCTTCCACCCTTGGTTTGGCGGCAAGTTCTTCAGGTGAAACTTTGGCTGGAACAGGCTGGAATTGAGCGGGTAGGGCTCCAAACTGCTCAACGGGAGTCCACTGCAAGGGTCGCCCAAGTGGTTCTGTCGGCGCAAGTTCACATGTAGGCTTTGCTGGCAGCTGACCCTGGCCAAAAGATGGAAGGTCAGCTAGGGCGGCGATCACGAGTGAGGCTGGAATAACGCCGAATAAAGAGATGAGCGTTAAGGAAAGAGAGTTTCTCTTCATGGCTTAACTTCGCTTGTAGGGGATGTTTCAGAAGCCGTGGCATCACTCACCGCCTCTGGCGGTGGCAGATTGCCTGGCTCTTCAACGCTTGCAGGCTGATCGCTTGCCTGCTGAGTAGGCGCTTGCTCAACGAAAGTTGGAGCGGGGATAGCTGCGGGAGCAGTTGCAGGACCAATAGTTTCTTGGGGGGAGTAATCAGGTTGCCTATTTTGTTGTCGATTGATCACAACTTCAGTTGGTGGAGCCACGTGATGCAAATGAACGATTGCTGGAGAGATGCTTCCCTTGGAAGGAAGCTCCTGTTTAGAGGACCAAGTCTTGATTTCTTCAACGACTGCAGGATCATCCGGAGAGTTGAGGATATCAACTGATCCATCGGGTTGGAGCGCCAAGGGGACGTCCGCAGAGCGGCGGACCTTTGAAGAAGGAATGTGAATGACTCGGGCTGAATTAACAGTTGAGCGTTGAAGCTTGGGCGGGGATAATTGTTGATCAACGGAAGAAGCTCCAGTTGAGAGACTTTGCAGAGCCTTTCGCATCGACTCTCTCCAAACCTGGGGGATGGGAGCTAGGGGATCACCGGAGAGAGCCCATTGTGCCCTCTCCGCTCTGGCAATCGGCGGCATATCTGGCTCGCTCAAATCATGGAGTGAAATAACACCCCCAAGAAGTTCAGCTCTACTGTACATTCTTCGTAGGAGGTCGGGGTATGCAGGTGTGCGTCTAACTGACGAGTGACTTAGCTTGGAAAAGCCAAGATTCTTAGGTTTCTGTTGATAGGCTAGTTGAAATTCTTTCGGTGCCGGTGGCGCAGAGTAAGCCAGAGGTGACAGATGTTGACCAGCGGGTGTTGAGATTTCAGAAAAAACTTGTTTGTCGGACTCTGGCAAGGTGGCATTGAGAATGATACCCGAATCAGAGGTGCTACTAAGCTTTTTGGCGACAAATAACTGAGGGTCTGATGATAGTTTATTTGCCAACTTCTCAGCCATTCCTCTTGATAGATGTTGGTGTGCAACTTGGGTTGTAAAACTGTAATCATTGCCCATGGAAGCCAATCTATCCTGAGTGTCAATGACAAGGATAGGCAACCACATGGATTGGCTGAGCAATGCCCATGCTACTGCGGAATAACTTTTCTTAGGTGACTTTGGAAATAGGTTGGACATGAGAATGAAGACTTAATGTGGAGTTAAGGAGTAATGAACTCAGCGATTATTTCCGAAACCATTGTTCCATCCACCACCTAAACTACCAAGATTATTGATAATACCTAGCGGTACAGCGATATCTTGCAGAGCATCCAACGTCTCACCATAGAATGAACGATTGACAATAATTGTATCTCGATCTCTTAGGGGAGGATTAAATCCATTAGAAACATTTAGGTCTTGATTGAAGGAGAACACTTGCCGAGTTGTTGTGCCGTTGTCATTAAATCTGATTAATTCGATATGATTTTTGTTAGCCCGCCATTTTTTTAACCCACCTGCTCGAAACAATGCCTCCATAAGTGGAGTGTTGGCAGGAAGAGAAATAGACCCTCCTGCCTTGACCTCTCCTAAAATCGTTACATTGATGGATGCGGGAGCTAAATTTGTGCGTCCGATTCTAATGATTTCGTCGGGGATGGGTTCTGAAGTACGTCCAACAAGTACAGTATCTCCATCAAAAAGAATAGGGTTTTGGAATTGGTTTCCTAAGAGAAAAACTTGTGATAGATCAACATAGGTTTGCTTTTGTGCACCATTATGGCCAACGACTCTCCTCAATAAAACTTTGCGGATGTCGGCATTCGCAGAAATTCCACCTGCCGTTTGAATCGCCCTGACCATCCGTGGAATTGCTCCTAATTCATACAATCCGGGCTTGAGAACCTCGCCTACAACAGTAACCTTAGTGGGACGAGGCGTAACAAGTTGGAGTAGCAAGGAGGGACGAACAACTTGTTTTTCGTAGAGTCCCGTGAGCCAGCGGGTGGCTTGGCCAATAGTTAGACCAGAAAGCTGTACTGACCCGATTAATGGCAAAGTTGAAGTGCCATCTGGAAGTATACTTAAATTGCCACCGATGCTTTTAAGTTCTGGATCTAAGAATGAAAGAGCCAAACCATCGCCAGGTCCTAGTGTATAAAGGTCGATATAAGTCTCAGTAATATTTAAGTTGGCAGTACCTTCTGCAGATGCGTTGGAGAGACTGGCAAGCTGAAGCCCATTGCTGGATGCATCCGCAGGCAAGGCTAGGACAGAAATAAGACCGGACCCCGCAACTGCGAAATTGAAAACAAGTA
>JBJTHM010000204.1:0-3858 GCA_046094465.1 Rhodoluna sp.
CCAGATTCATCTATAATCCATTCGAGCTTGTCTCGTTTTGACAGCCCAAGTGCTTTTCGAACTTGCTTGGGAACCGTGGTTTGGTACCGGTCGGTGAGGGATGATTCTTCTTCGTTTGGGTTCATGAGATGATAGTAATGCAGTTGCATTACTGTCACAAGGCTCAAATTCCCTTTGCATTTAGGGGATTTCGGGGATAAACTCCATAGAGGTAGTTTGACAACTGCCTTAAAGCCTAATCTGGCAAGCTAATCAATTTTGATACTGATAGTTAGCCTTTGCCGGCGGAAACCCTTTTAGGGCAGTGGCTCAATTGGTAGAGCAGCGGTCTCCAAAACCGCAGGTTGCAGGTTCGAGTCCTGTCTGCCCTGCAAATTAGAGCAACAGCTCTGATGTTAGTAGAAACTTTAGGAAGTGAAATGTCTGAAGAACTAGAGCAGCCATCGGAAGATCTGGTTGAGAAGGCGAAAGCCAATCGTGCTAGCGCTCGTGGACCATTCGGTCGTATCGTTTTGTTTCTTCAGCAGGTGATTGCCGAACTTAGAAAAGTAAATCGACCAACCTATCAAGAGCTAAGAAACTACACGGCAGTTGTTCTTGCATTCGTAGTTGTTGTGATGGCACTCATCTTCGGACTTGATTACATCTTCGGCCAGGGAGTTATCTGGCTATACACATTCTTCTCACCAACCCCAGGCAATTAAAGGAAATTTAGGCGTGACCGAAAACCAAGAAGAGCAGAACCCGAACGAGGGCGTGAATCTCGAAGCAGAGTCATCTGACTATGCCGAGACTGATCCTGCTTACATCGATGACACCAATGCAGATGAACCTGCTGCAGAGGAGTTAGCCCTGCATGTTGTCTCTGATGAGGAAGTTGCTAAAGAAGTAGAGCCTGAAGAAGATCCTTATGCAGCATTCAAGCGTGAGCTAGCTGCGCAAACTGGTAAGTGGTACATCATTCACTCATACGCAGGTTACGAAAAGCGTGTGAAGCAGAACATTGAAAACAGAAAGCTTTCTGTTACAGGTGGCGATGACATCTTCCAGATTGAAGTTCCAATGGAAGAGACCATTGAAATCAAAAACGGGCAACGCAAACTTGTTACCAAGGTTCGTATCCCAGGTTATGTTCTAGTTCGCATGAACATGAATGAAGACTCATGGTCATTGGTTCGTGGAACACCTGCAGTTACCGGCTTTGTTGGTCACAGCGAATACCCAAGCCCGCTAAGACCATCTGAGGCATTTGAAATGCTAAAGAGCCTCTATGTTCTGCCAGAAGAAGCTGCAATGAAGGCATCGGTGAAGTCCTCTGGTGGTAAGACCAAGGCTAAGGCAATTCCAGTCAACGTTGACTACAAGCTTGGTGAATCAATCATGATCAAGGAAGGCTCTTTCGCAGGCCTTCCAGGTACCATCAGCGAGATCAAGCCAGAAAGCGGCAAGCTAACTGTTTTGGTTTCACTGTTTGAGCGTGAGACACCAGTAGAACTAAGTTTTGATCAGGTCTCGGCTCTGGTCTAAAGAATTTATAAACCTAACAAATAAGGAAAAGAAGAAATGGCACCGAAGAAAAAAGTAACCGGCATGATCAAGTTGCAGATCCAGGCAGGCGCTGCTAACCCAGCCCCACCGATTGGTCCAGCGCTAGGTCAGCACGGTGTGAACATCATGGAGTTCTGCACTGCTTATAACAATGCAACTGCAGACCAGAGAGGCAACATCGTTCCGGTTGAAATCACCGTATACGAAGACCGCTCATTCACCTTCGTGCTAAAGACCCCACCAGCAGCTGAACTAATCAAGAAGGCAGCAGGAGTTCAAAAGGGTTCAGCCACCCCACACACCGTGAAGGTAGCAAAGCTTACTCGCGAGCAAGTACTAAAGATCGCCGAGTCTAAGATGTCTGACCTCAACGCCAATGACGTTGAAGCAGCAGCAAAAATCATCGCCGGAACTGCCCGCTCCATGGGTATTACCGTCGAGAACTAAAAAGATAAGTAAGTGGGAGAGTCTAAAAACTCGTTGACCACGAACTGTGACCAAAGAAAAGGAAAAGCAGAATGCCAAAGCGCTCAAAGGCTTATTTAGCCGCAGCAGAAAAAATCAAAGAGGGTAAGTTCTACACACCAGCGGAAGCTGTTGCCCTAGTTAAAGAAACCGTCACCTCAACTAAGTTTGATCCAACTATTGAAGTTGCTATCAAGCTAGGTGTTGACCCACGTAAAGCAGATCAGATGATTCGTGGAACAGTTGCCCTACCTAATGGAACCGGTAAGACTGCCCGCGTAATCGTATTTGCAACCGGTGCAGCTGCCGATGCTGCTCGTGAAGCAGGTGCTGATGAGGTCGGCGGCGATGAGCTAATCGAGAAGGTTGCTGCTGGTTGGACAGATTTTGATTCAGCAGTATCAACACCAGAATTGATGGGTAAGGTTGGTCGTCTAGGTAAGGTGCTAGGTCCTCGTAACCTGATGCCAAACCCAAAGACCGGTACCGTAACTCCAGATGTTGCTAAAGCAGTTACCGACATCAAGGGTGGAAAGATCGAGTTCCGTATCGATAAGCAGTCAAACCTGCACTTTATTATCGGTAAGGCATCTTTCACTAAGGAGCAGTTGGGTGAGAACCTCGGTGTTGCTCTAGAAGAAATCGTTCGTCTAAAGCCGGCTTCTTCAAAAGGTAAGTACTTGATGAAGGCTGCTATCTCAACAACTTTTGGCCCTGGTATTCCTTTGGACACCAGC
The DNA here is from genome assembly GCA_046094465.1 of Rhodoluna sp. GTDB lineage: Bacteria > Actinomycetota > Actinomycetes > Actinomycetales > Microbacteriaceae > Rhodoluna. The sequence continues at coordinate 2,751 of JBJTHM010000204.1, forward strand.
GTTACTAAAGTAGAGTTCTAATACAATTCACTTTGTCTTCATAGAAGAAGATTAGGTTTTAGGGACCAGGAGAAATCCTGGTCCCTATTTCTCTCGAAAGGAACGGGATATTGGCCCAAGAAGCATTTGGTGCAGCAACACTGCTAGATACAAAAGATCCAATGGGGCTAAGAGCAACCGCACCGCTACTGGATGCATGGATCAGAGACATGGAGACACCGAGATCTCCATTTCAAATACCAGGCCATAAAGGCCGCACCAATCTAACTGGACCAATAGTTGACGGGGATATCCCGGTTCTGCCAGGTAATCACCCCTACCGCATCTCACCTTCGCTAATTCTTGAAGCAGAAAAGCTTGCTTCCGATCTCTGGGGAGCAGACCTCTGCCGCTTTGGAGTTAACGGTTCCTCTGGCTCTAATCACGCAGCTGTTATGGCTGTCGCTGGTCCCGGTGAAAAGGTAATTGTTTCTAGAACACTGCATAAATCAGTTCTAGTTGGCATGGTCTATGCCGGGGTTATCCCAGTCTGGGTAAGACCAGAGATAAACCCAGCTACTGGGCTACCAGAGTATCTACCCTCAACCAGACTCAAAGAAACCATTGAGGCTAACCCCGATGCCAAGGCAGTGCTGATTGGTGAGCCTAGCTATGTCGGAACCATGTCAAATATCCCAAGGCTGGCCAAAGTTTGTCATGATGCTGGAATTCCCCTGGTGGTTGATGCCGCCTGGGCTGCCCACTATGGCTTTCACCCAGAACTACCTGAGCATCCTCTGGCTGAAGGGGCAGATATCGTTGTCACCTCAGCTCATAAGACCTTACCGGCTTGGTCACAGGCCAGTTTTGTTTTAGTTCGAGAAGGTCTAGTTGATCTAAAGCGCTTTAACAAGGCCTTTGATTCAACCCAAACAACTTCTATGTCTGGAAGAATCTTGGCATCTATTGATGCATCCAGAGCACTATTGCAACTGCACGGCTATGAGCTAATTGATCCAATTATTGATGCAACTGAAAACGGTAGAGCGAAGCTTGTTGCTAACGGCATTGATGTTATCGATGGTGAATACATCGATCCACTAAAACTGGTAATCCTGCTACCTAAAAC
>JBJTHM010000205.1:0-4835 GCA_046094465.1 Rhodoluna sp.
GCATTACCCTGTAATTACAGACAAATTTAGAAGAAGACCAAATGGATTCCCTGCTTCACCTCCCTCTAGCCCAGCCGGTGCTCAATCGGGATGCCTTGGCTCGCGAGGGTGCAGAGTTGTTTGATCAACTCTGGTTGGAACCAGAAACAAGAATCATGGTTTTAGACCAAGGGAAAACTCTGCTTGATCAGGGCAGGCTCAGATTATTCCGCACGGATGAGGCTACTGCTGGAAAGTATCGGGTTTATCTAGGCAGGACAACGGTGGCGATTGGTGAACTTCCCAAGGACACAGCCATAGTCTTATCAGTGCTCAGCGATAATGCTGCAAAAGCCATTGAACCTAATTCAGAAAACTGGAAAGAACTTAGAAGAACAGGGGCTGGTTTAGATCCAGACCAGGCCACCATTTTTACTCAAGCTCTAGCCATTCACAATTGGCATGAAACTCATCAGTTCTGCCCATCCTGCGGTCAAATCACAATTATGCGTCAGGGTGGTTGGTCTAGATTTTGCCTTGCCGAAAATAGAGATCTGTTTCCTCGAACTGATGCTGCTGTGATAGTTAGCATCATGCATGACCAAGAACGTATCTTGCTTGGATCGCAGGGTAGCTGGCAGGAAAACCGCTGGTCTGTGCTGGCTGGTTTCGTTGAGGCTGCCGAGTCCTTAGAAGCCGCAGTTAAAAGAGAAATGTTTGAAGAATGTGGACTGTCAGTAGTTGAACCGAGATACCTAGGTTCACAAGCCTGGCCATATCCATACTCGCTCATGCTCGCCTTCACTGCGAAGGTTGATTCCAGAATGTCAGCAGAGCAGATTCAAGCCGATGGCGTTGAGATTGCCAAACTTCGCTGGTTCTCCAGAGAAGATCTAAGGCAAGAGGCAAAGCAGATCCACCTGCCAACCAGAATCTCGATTGCTCGAGCGATGATTGAGTTTTGGTTAGGTGAACGAATTGAGTCGCTGACTGAGCTTGAAAGTGGTAACTAGATGTTGCCCGAAGCTGACCAGATTCTAGAAGCTTTAGATCCAGAGCAGGCTGAGGCTGCTAAAAATCTTCTCGGACCGACAGTGATTCTTGCTGGTGCTGGAACAGGTAAAACCAGAACAATCACCCACCGAATCGCGTATGGAATTACTCGAGGCGATTTCAGTGAACAGCGAGTGCTGGCGCTAACATACACAAACCGTGCTGCTGGAGAATTGCGGGCCAGGCTTCGTCAGCTCGGTGTTCATTCTGCGAATGCAAAAACTTTTCACTCAGCGGCATTAGCCCAACTGGAATATTTTTTTAGAACACTTTATGGAACTTCACCTTTTAGGGTTCAAGAATCCAAGGCAAAGTCAATTACTCAGGCAGCTAGCGAACTAAAACTCAAATTAGATCCGAACATGGTCCGAGATCTAGCAGCCGAGATTGAATGGCGCAAGTATTCGATGTTGAACTTTGATCAGTATGCAGAAGCGATTACTCAGCGCGGCCTACCTAATGGGCTTTCACTCAATCGAGTGATTGATATTCAAAAGGCTTACGAAGAACTAAACCTAAAAAATAGGCAGATGGATTGGGAAGACGTCATCCTGCTTTGTTCCGGTCTCCTTCGTGGAGAACCCAGAGCGCTTGCCCATGTTCACCAGCAGTATCGGTTCTTTACAGTTGATGAGTATCAGGACATCTCTCCTTTGCAGCAGGACCTTCTGGAAACCTGGCTGGGTGACCGCCAAGACATATGCGTGGTTGGAGATCCGAACCAGACCATTTATTCGTTCACTGGAGCAAGCTCTGCCTACTTAGAGAATTTCAGCTTGCGTTATCCTGACGCCGCAGTTATTCAACTGAATCGAAACTATCGCTCTAACCCTGAGATTATTCGTGTGGCAAACAGGGTGAGAGTTAATCAAGCTTTAGAGCCTCTGGCAGCTGTTCGGCCAATCGGTCATGCCCCTGAGATTATTGAAGTTTCGGATAAGCAGGCAGAAGGTTCTCTGGTTGCTGAAAAGATAAAACAGCAGTTGGCTGAGGGAGTGAAGGCCAGTCAAATCGCAGTGCTCTATAGAATCAATAGTCAATCAGAGCCAATTGAAACTGCACTTACGGAAAAGGGGATTGAATACCAAGTTCGAGGTGGTCAGCGTTATTTCAATCGACAGGATGTGCTTTCGGCTATCAGATTGGTTAGAGCAGAAGCTGTCATGCCAAAAGATGCCCCGCTGTATGAAACTGTTACAGCGCTGGTTCGTTCGCTCGGTTGGCAATCAGTTAGACCGGAAGCTACCGGAAGCCAATTGGAGAGTTGGGAAGCTCTAAACCACTTGGTGCAAATTGCAGAAGAGCTCGGAGCTAATGCGACCATAAGAGATTTTGCGAATGAACTGGAGGAGCGACAGCGATCGCAACATGAGCCAGTCAAGGAAAGTGTCACGCTTGCAACGATTCACGCTGCAAAGGGTTTGGAGTTTCAGACGGTGTTTATTGTCGGTGCAACCGAAGGCTACATTCCTATAAGTTATGCCAAGACCGAAGCTGAAGTCATCGAAGAGCAAAGACTGTTTTATGTTGCGGTGACAAGGGCAAAGGACTATTTGAGAATCTCCTACCCAAAAAAAGATATTGATTCTGGTCGAGAAAATAGCCCCAGTCGATTTCTTAAATACTTTGACTGAACTGGGCACAGGAACACAGCTCGTGTCTTACGTAGCTGATCCGATCTATTGAGCCCGAGGCTAGATTGATCCGATAGCCGGCAAAGACCTCATTAGAAACCTCTTGTTTCATTTGAAACCCAGCTAGCTCATCTAATTTGCGCAAAATCGACCTGGTGGCAAGTCCGACAGCGGTTAGTAGCGATGCGGCGTCATCTCTGAATCTGGGCAGGTTTAGTAACTGCGTTGCAATAATCGGCCAGTCAATATTCTTGTCTACAGCCAGTTCCTGGACACAATTCAAACAAGAAGTTTTACCAGGAATGATTACAGGCGAAACCCAGACGCTTTCAAGCTCATACGTTATGGCTAGGTGGGGGACATCTCTACTTAGCCACCTTGAGTATGTTCTTGGACTGAGTGCTAGGTGACCTACTACAACAGCAAATGACACTTGAGTTGATTGGTTCGCTTTAGTATTCAAATCAATCAAACGGGCAGCTTGGGGAAGACTAAGTTCGGAGAGTATGGTTGTAGCTGATTGTATTCTGGCCTGATTTTTCATCAACTTCGGATACCCGAGTTCGCCGAGGTCAGTACTAAGCACAACGCCATCGTCATGAGTTATGACTTTGCCAACACCAGCCGACAAAAGCGATTTAGTTATTAGAAGCCCTGTTTTATCCAGCTGATCTAGGTGAACATTTCTAAGCCAGCGCTCGGCAAGCACCATCTCACCATTTACTTGGTAGTCCAGGCTAGCTCTCGCTATCTCAGAAAAACCAATTTCTTGCCAAGGACCAAACTTTGTCTCAGAACCAATTTCTAAAATGGGGGATAGTTTTTCTATAAGTTCCAGTGTTTGTCCATTTTGGGCATCAAAAGTTTTATCTACCTGATCCTCTTGTCCGATAACTATTCCCTCGTAGAGCGCTGCCACAATCTGACGTTGCGCTTGAGTCAGATTCTCCAATTTCACAGCGGATTCAGCTAAGCCAATCTGTAAAGTTTCCGGATTGGGCCAGCTCGATGGGATAGCTTTGTTGATTCGGTGGAGCACCTAGTTATTTTGTTTTATAAAAAAATAACTTGCTATCTTTTTACACATCGCCGAGGAGATCTCGAAGAGCCTGGTCCATTGCATCGCCTATCCCTAAATCATTTTTGACCTTGGCTACAAACTTTTGTGGACTATCTATATCCTGTGCGGTCGGTAGGAAGTCTGGGTGGTCCCAGAGACCATCACGCTTTTCGTGTCCGACTGCCTCTCCGATTAGCTGCCATAATGCAGATGCCTCTCGCATCCGCTTCGGTCGCAGTTCTAAACCAACAAGGGCTTGGAAGGTTTGCTCGGCTGGACCGCCGGTTGCCCTTCTTCGTCTAACCGCTTCACGAATCGCTTCACCCTTTGGTAATCGCTTTGCAGCATCTATGGTTACTGCATCAACCCAGCCCTCGATTAGAGCTAAGTTGGTTTCAATAATGTCTAGTGCCACCTGTTGGCTCGCTGAACGTTCCATGAGGAAAGCACCGGATTCCAAAGCCTGTTGCAGTTCATGTGGGTTGCTGGGATCGAAATCTTCGCTGAGTTCTTCCATCCTCGAGGTATCGACCTTGATGCCAGCTGCATACTCTCTAATCTGAGCAACAACTTTTTCTCTAAGCCAACGTGAATGTTTGAAAAGTCTCACGTGAGCGAGTTCTCTGATGGCCATGTAGATATAGGCCTGATCCTCATCAGGTCCAAGATCCATTGACTTTATGAACTCCTCCAGGTTTTGAACTATAAATGCTGGGCGTTGTTCGGCGTAGATTGGTAGGCCAATTTCGGTTCCTGTGAGGGCTTCTTTTGACAGCTGCCCGAGAGCTCCGCCCAGTTGCATCGCAAACATCATGGCTCCTGCGGATCGCATGATGTCGCTAGCACCTTTCAAACTTTCGGCTAACTCATCAGGTAACTGAGACTGAATCGCCTCACCTAAGCTTCGATTCATTCGATAGGCGACTGGTTCCGCCAATAATTTGAAAAGTGGGAGTGCATCAACCCAGAGTGTTCTAGATAAGAGTTTTGACTCGATGGCTATTTCGGAGATGTCGGTGGCTTCGTTCAGCCAGAGATTAGCAATGCCCAAGCTGTCGGTGAGTTTCTTGCTGTCTAGATTGTTTAGTGGTCTGGCATTTACTCTGGCA
>JBJTHM010000206.1:0-2878 GCA_046094465.1 Rhodoluna sp.
CATCATATGCCGCGCCACTGATTTTGCTAGCTCAAAACCGTCAGGATGACCGAGATCGAGTAAAGACTGAGCAGGACAGGCAGCGCGCAGAGCGAAACCTAGCTGACACCGAGTATCTAGCTCGTGAGGTTGTCGCACTTCGTTTAGCTATGCAAGAAGTTGCAACCAAGGAATTCGTTCGAGACGAGATCAAAGAGATGCTTGAGGCACTGATTACAGAAATCAGAAACCAAAAAAATCCTGACGAAAAACCATGATGAACTCTTTAGAGTCTCAAGTTTTAGCCAGCGTCGGTAAAGTTTCTGATCCTGAACTAAGTAAACCACTGACAGAACTTGGCATGGTTGGTGCTATCAACGGCTCAATTGAAAAATTCAGTGTTGAAATCAAGCTAACTGTTTCACACTGCCCGATGAAGGCTGAACTAGAGAGTTTGGTTAAGTCGACTTTAGCTTTGGATTTTCCTAATTCTGAATTTCATATTGATCTCACTGTCATGAGCAAAGAGGAGTTGGCAAAACTGAAAGTAAAGCTCCGCGGCCACGAGAGAACCAATCCCTTTCTCCAATCGCCAACCAGAGTCATTTTGGTGGGCTCTGGAAAAGGTGGGGTCGGTAAGAGCACACTGACTGCTAATTTGGCCGTCGGTTTGGCAAAACGAGGATTCAAGGTGGGGCTCATAGATGCAGACATCTTTGGCTTTAGCCTGACCAAATTGATGGGAACCAGCTCACGCCCAACCAGACTCGATGACATGATGCTCCCACCCACAGCTTTTGGTGTGAAGCTTATGTCAATCGGAATGTTTCTTGATGCAAATGAACCGGTATCCTGGCGTGGACCGATGCTGCACAAGGCCATTGAACAGTTTCTGAGCGATGTCTACTGGGGTGATCTTGATTTCCTTGTCATAGACATGCCGCCGGGAACCGGTGATGTTTCAATTTCTATTGGGCAACTGCTGCCAAATGCAAAGTATCTGGTTGTTTCAACACCGGCAAGCGATGCCAGCTTGGTCGCAGCTCGAAGTGCGATGGCAGCTTTCAAATCAGGTCAAGAAATAATCGGGGTTGTCGAGAACTTCAGTTGGCTTGAACTCCCTGATAATTCCAAACAGTATCCATTTGGTGTCGGCGGTGGAGAATCTCTAGCGAAATAGCTAAGTGAGTATTGTGGCCAAGTGATTCTGTTGATTTCACAAGTGCCGCTGAGCCCTGCTATTTCTGCTGGTTCAGCAAGCGGCGTTCCAGTATTGGCCAAGGATTCGCTAGATAAAGCCTCTGAAAGCCTCGAACTAATCGTGGAACAAATTGCCCAAACAAAACTGGGCAAGGATCAGCGCGAATTGAAGGTTAAACTAGCCCCATGAGCACAAAATCAATACCAGAGTTGATTAGACATTTTGGTTCAACTGACAAATCTGTTGAAATCAGTAACCCAAATACTGGCAAACCGATCTACGAGTTGCCTCAGCTTTCCTCCGCTGATGTTGAGCTAGCGGTCGCCAACGCGAGATTTGCTCAGTCAGCTTGGGCAAACACTGCTATTTCTGAGCGTTCCAAAATCCTTTTCCGACTGCACGATATCATCCTGGAAAAGCAGAACGAACTTATGGACATCGTCCAATTGGAAACCGGTAAAGCTAGGGCTCACGCATTCGAAGAAATCGCTGGGGCAACAGGCGCTTCACGCTACTATGCCAAAATTGCAAAGAGGGCGCTTAAGCCAAGTAAAACGATTGCCGGCGTTCCATTTCTAACAAGAACCTGGGTCAATCATGTTCCAGTTGGCGTGGTTGGGGTAATCACACCATGGAATTATCCACTGGCCCTTTGTGCTTTAGATGTGCTTCCAGCTCTACTTGCCGGTAATGCGGTCGTGCAGAAACCTGATAACCAGACCACGCTAACTGCCCTGTTACTTAGGGAACTAACAATCGAGGCTGGGCTCGATCCGAGGCTTTGGACCATAGTTGCCGGTCAACCTCAAGAAGTCGGTGATGCCCTAACTGATTCAGTCGACTACGTAGCTTTCACCGGAAGTGCAAAAACTGGAAGGCATGTAGCGGCTAGAGCTGCACAGCGGTTGATCCCATTTAGTCTTGAACTTGGTGGTAAGAATCCTCTTATCGTGTTGCCGTCAGCAAATCTTGAAAAGGCGGCGGAAATACTAATCGGTGGGGCGTTTGGAAGCGCCGGGCAGCTATGCGTCTCAATTGAGCGTGCTTACGTTCCGGTTGAAATGAAAGAAAGTTTTGAAGAAATTCTAAGAAAAAAGGTTTCTAGCTTGAAGCTAGGCACCTCGAATGATTTCTCGATGGACATCGGCTCACTAACTGGACCCAATCAACTCAAACGTGTTGGAGATTTTATTGACGACGCCGTTGATAAAGGTGCCAGAGTAATCACCGGAGGTCACGCCCTTCCGGAACTGGGTCCATATTTTTACGCACCAACAGTTTTGACCGATGTTACCGAGCAGATGCATCTGCATGAAAACGAAGTTTTCGGTCCGCTAGTTTCGGTTTACGGTTACAAAACTATTGAACAAGCCATCCAGCTTGCTAACCAAACCACCGAGGGACTAAATGCTTCCGTAGTTGGCGATGTTGCCGAGGCAACCAAGGTGGCTAAAAGAATAATGGCTGGAACAGTAAATATAAACGAAGGTTTCCGTGCCACCTTCGCCTCGCTTGATACACCTATGGGTGGAATGAAAAACTCTGGTTCCGGAAGAAGAAATGGTGTTGAGGGTCTAAGAAAATACACCGAAGCGCAGGCAATCGGCATTCACCGTGGAGTATTAGAATTCCCAAGTCGGGGCTCCCAATACTACCGCATGGCGCCATGCGGTAGTATTGGGAGCCCCGACTTGGGAA
>JBJTHM010000207.1:0-12592 GCA_046094465.1 Rhodoluna sp.
TATCTAAGGGATGAAATAAGAGAGATTGTAGAAGATCGAGAAATAACTTCGGTGATTATGGTCGGGTCCCTTGCCTCTGAAGCTCCTCACAATCGTCCAATAAAGATTTATAAGAACAGCCAGTCTTCAATCGTTAGAAACGCCTACGGGTTAGAGAAAAGCAACTACGACGGTCGATCTGGATTCCTCTCGGTTCTCGGCCACGCTTTTGAAAAAGCTGGGCTTCCTACGCTCTCAGTATGGGCTCAAGTTCCTCACTATGTTGCTTCGATGCCAAGCCCAAAAGCTGCGCTGGCTTTGGTAAGTGATCTTGAGATATTTCTCAACGTTTCGGTAGATCACAAAGATTTGCTAACCGCAGCCTTCGAGTGGGAACGTTCAGTGGATGACTTTGTTGAAGGCGATGAGGACCTAACAAACTACATCCAAAGCTTAGAAAAAGCTAGAGATGAATCTGAAGCGGAAGAAATGTCCACAGACGCACTTGCGCTTGAATTTGAAAAGTTTCTTCAGGAAAACGAGAAAAAAGAATCAGGCGATAAAGAATCCTAGGGAGCCACAATTCCAAAACCGAGTAGCGCCAAAAGGATTACCCCCACTGACACCCGCCAAATAACAAAAGGCAAGAATGAACCTCGGTTTAGATACTTTAGTAAACCTGCTATCACTACATATCCCACCGCGAATGAGGTTATCGTTGCGACAATCGTTCCATTGAGCTCGTCAGGATTCAGGTTTTGATAGCTAGCCTGAAACTGAAGTAGTCCACTGGCTACAACTGCTGGAATACCAATCAAGAAAGCAAATCTTGCCGCGTCTACTCTCTTGAAGCCGGCAAATAGACCAAAAGAGATGCTGGCTCCGGATCTTGAAACACCGGGAATCACTGACAGCATTTGTCCAAATCCATAAACCAGAGCATTTCCCCAGTTGAGATCTTTTATTTCTTTAGTTCGCTTTCCCATCTTGTCTGCAAAGTAAAGCACAACACCAAAGATAATCATCGTAAAGGAAATGACCCACAGGGTTCTGACTGTCTCCTCAATGAAATGTCTAAAAGCTAGTCCTGCAATACCGACCGGTAAAGAGGCAACAATAATCATCCAGGCAAGTTTGTAATCCCGATTCTTACGAGCGGATTTGTTAAATAGCCCCTTGAACCATGCTTTCATCAAACGCAGGATGTCTTTTGCGAAATAAATCAATACCGCGAGTTCTGTTCCGAGCTGAATGGTAGCTATAAATGCGGTTGTGGAAGAGTTTTCGTCAGCTAGACCAGGAACCTGCATAAGCTCAGATGCAATTTGAACGTGTGCACTTGATGAAACAGGCAGGAATTCAGTTAGGCCTTGAACAATTCCAAGGATTATCGCTTGGAATATATTCATGCCCAGTCGTCTTCATCCTCTGCTAGTTCCATCGGGAGGAATTCACCAAACTGATCTGAGAGGGATTCCTCGTAGTCTAAGAATGAGCCTTTGAGGTGTTCGTAGGCTTGAACAACTGCTGGATCGTCGCTTCCTCGCCCGGTGGCCACTGCCTCGAAGTGTCTTTCTAGTGCTGAAATGAACTGGTTGAGTGATTGTCTTGCTTCCTGCGCCATAAGGTAAAACTACTCCTGGTTAGAGAAAATATGGGGAAATTTATTGCCCTAGGTTTAGTAGTAAAATCAAACCTGCAACACTGCATTAGTCCGGGTGGCGGAATGGTAGACGCGCTAGCTTGAGGTGCTAGTCCTCGTTACGAGGGTAGGGGTTCAAGTCCCCTTTCGGACACAGTTACTAACACAAGTACGGAACCCGTCAGATTAGGCCTCTCTTAAACATAAACTTTTTGTACAGTGTAATGGAAAGGGTTTTCATGAAGGTTTCAAGAGCGCTAGCCGCTGTCCTCGTTCTCATGCTCGGATTGAGCATCACCCAATCCTCAAATGCTGCCACTCCCGCCCCGACGAATCGCTACATTGCATTCCTCGCCCAAGAAAGCGGAGGATACACAACTTATGAGTGGGCATTTCAAAGAACCCCCTCGGTAGTCGTATATAGCGACGGGCTCACCATTTCCGAGGTTCCTTATCGCACCAAGATTTATCCAGGTCCAATGGTGAGTGCATTTTTGCAGAAAATCGAGCGAGGCGCAGTTAGTCGTGTGCTGTCTGGAGCTACAAAGGTAAATCTCTCCGACCCCAATTTTGATTGGGGAAGAACTTGGATAACAGACGTCACAGACACGGTTGTCCTAACCCAGCAATCCCCCAGATCTCCAAGGGTGTCCCTTTCGATTTACGCGCTCGCCTATTCCGATAACACAATCGACCCAGACAAGAAAGCAGCAAGGAAAGCAGCCAACGATTTTATCGATAGGGTTGAGAACTTTAGTTCGGATCTCTATTGGACTAAGTCAAGGCCAGTGATTTGGAAGCCGACGCGCTGGGTATACATGGCCCAAGCTGCCCAGAAGGATGATTTCTCAGTTATTCGACCCTGGTTTGGTACTAAACCGCTGATCAGTGGTTTCAAGTGCCAGGAAATGAATCAATTTGAGAACTCAAGATTCAACTCGCTACTTCCAAGACTGAATCAATCTTCCCGTTTCACAAGCGGAGGAAAAACATGGCGAATCGTGGTTCGCCCGCTTTTCCCGCATGAAAGTGGTTGTCAAGACATCATCAGATAAACGAAGTTATAAACTTCTTCATGATGCCCAACCTTGAAAAGCCAGACCTGCCTGACGCCGCCAATTACTCTATAGAGGTAGCTAGGGAACGGCTGGCCGGTAAAAAACTTTTTATTTTAACTGGCGCAGGCCTGAGCACAGATTCTGGCATCCCCGACTATCGGGGCGAAGGTCGGGTCGCGAGACACCCCATGACTTTCGATACATTCATGGGTTCATTTGAAGCGCAGCAGAGATATTGGGCTAGAAGTTATGTTGGCTGGTCAAGAATCGCCCAGGCAAAGCCAAATCCGGGCCACTTTGCTATTGCCGAAGCTGAGTCAGCTGGTTCGGTTGAAAAAATAGTGACTCAAAACGTCGACGGCCTCCACCAGGATGCTGGTGCAAAGAGCGTAATTGATTTGCACGGTCGGTTAGACCGGGTTATCTGTCTCAGCTGTAAGGAAGTTATTGCCCGTGTCCGGATGGACGAACTACTAAAAGAGCTGAATCCATTTATCGAAAAAGATCCAGCAGTTGAGTTCACGCCAGATGGAGACGCTGAGGTTCAGGGAACAAAGGATTTTAAGGTCCCAAGTTGTGTAAGTTGTGGAGGTATCTACAAACCTGATGTCGTTTTCTTTGGTGAGTCTGTTCCGGCAATTAGAGTTGAGCAGGCCATGAAAGCTCTGGAAAACGCTGATGCTGTTTTAGTAGCTGGGTCCTCCCTCACGGTGAATTCTGGTTATCGATTCGCTAGGCTCGCCTCCCAAGCTGGTAAGCCAATAGTCATCGTCAACATAGGCTCAACTAGAGCTGATACTTTGGCTTCGGTAAAAATTGAAGCAAACACGTCCATCGCTCTTGAAAGGCTATTGATTGACTAACACAGTTCTCGGCCTAGTGCGTCATGGGCAAACTGATTGGAATGCCCAATTGCGTCTTCAGGGAGTGAGTGATATCCCGCTGAACTCCACTGGAATTCTGCAAGCCAAGTTGGCTTCGGAACGAGTGGCTCGAGAAGATTGGGACGTTGTTCTGGCATCGCCACTTTCAAGAGCCAGGGATACCGCTCAGGTTTTTGCCAAAAAGTTCGGTTTAGAAGTAGGTATCGTTCCAGAACTTATCGAAAGATCTTTTGGAGAGGCAGAAGGTCTTTCGCACAGCGAGTGGCGAAGAGTGTTTGAAAGCCATGAGCCAATACCTGGTCTGGAATCTATGGAAGCTTTAGAGCAACGATCCCATTTGCTGCTTGAAAAGATTGCGCTAGATTACTCAGGATTGAGAGTCTTGGCCGTGTCCCACGGTTCGCTTATTAGAAAGGTTCTCAGGATTGTCTCAAACCTCGAGCTACCGCTTCCGGAGGATCGAATGGAAAATCTGAGCTTGAGTAAGTTACTTCATTCCGACGGAGTTTGGACGGTGAGCGACTATTCATCCAAATCGCTAGCGAAGATTGTTGATTAGCTCAGCAAGCTTAATAGCTGATTCTCTCCAACTATATTTCTTTGACTGATTCAGCGCACCAGCTGAGTGTTCTTCCCATTGAGTTTTATTCGCTAATTGTTGAATTTGCTCAGCCAACTCAACCGCATTGGATGGGTTGAAGTAAAGACCTGCTTCTCCAGCAATGTCCTTGAACACACCTAAATCGGAAATGATAACTGGTGTGCCAACTGCCAAAGCTTCAACGACAGGGATGCCAAAACCTTCATCTTTGCTTGCTGTTACCAGGGCAAAACAGTTCTTGAGTAAATATTGATACTGCTCGTCGGTTACTCCCCTGTGAAAAACAACACTTGCACCGACACGTTTAGCTTGATCTGAAAGTTCTTTCTCACGTTTCTTAGTAATCTTGCTCAGTAAATGAAGTGTGAATCCAGTAGTTTGCGCCACACCTGTTAATAGCGTTTCGACATTCTTATAAGGCATGAATGAACCTATGTAGAGAAGATCTTTACTGCTTGGGTATGAGCGAGCCTTGTTGGCCATCTGCTTTACACCGTTGTAAACAACAGCAATAGGCCTCTTAGTTAGGTGATGTTTTTCGATTAGTTTCTTTGTAGTTTCTGAGACTGTAACGACTAAATCTGCTCGATTTAGAAGAATCCTCTGTGGCACGTAACTCAAGTGGTATAGCCACCAAATTGCTTTGACTAGGAAGTTCAAATCTGTCGGAGGCTTACGATGCCGATAATAAATTAGGTCATGCAAGGTGAGTACAAGTTTGTATTTCCTACCCCAGCTACCCATGATTTGCATCGGGGAATAAACAACTTCTGCCCCGAGACGGTTTAGTCTTCTTGCAATAAGTAACTCAGTCGGTGATTCCGGGGAGTTTAGAAGAACCGAATCAACTCCAGCTGGTAGGTGAACTCTTTGAGCCTCGTCGTGGATAATCGCCGTCAGGGTGAGCTTTTTACTGAGCTCGTGGATCAATTCAACGCTGAAGCGACTTATCCCATCGTGATAATCAAGTCGGATGAATCTAGCGTCAAAAAAGACTTTAGGCATCAGGATTTTATTTCCGAAATGAATCGAGTAATCTCCTTGCATGTGGCAGCTGCTGCCTCATAGTGAACTAGGTGTCCACAGTTATAGATTTGATGCACTTTAGCCTGAGGAAGTCGTTCGGCCAGCTTAAGCACTGCACTTACCGGCGTAACTTCATCAAGTTCTGCTGCAACGAGAAAAATCGGTACATTCAGTTCTGAAACATAAGGTTGCAACGTGTTCGATATGGAGGCGACGTAACTCTCCCAGACAACCTGGGAGTTAGCGAAACTGTTGAAATGCGACCGATGTTGGTATTTGATCCAGTTGCGTAAGGCTTTATCTTTTGACTTGGTTGTATAACTACTCATTGAATCAACCAGAAACCTAGTCCTAATCATCCTCATGCCCACAGGTTCAGGCATCATGTGGGCAAGCCAGTAGTAGCCTTTGACAAATCGCATGAGGATGTTGGACAAGCCCTTGGTGACTCCACCAGCAACTGGGTTTATGCAAACTAGAGCTTGAAATATTTGAGACTTAGCCTGAGCCCCACAGACAACCAAGGTGCCAAAAGAGTGCCCAATTCCTATTGGATTCTTGAGATCAAGTTTTTCAACAAACTTGACCAACCAATCCACATAGGCTTCCAAATTGTGCTCACCTTGAAAGGGCTTACTTATTCCAAATCCAGGAATATCTGGTGAGTAAATGTTGAATTGATCCAGCCCACCAGCAAATGATTCAAGACCGTGGTGATCACCACGGTAGCCATGAACTAAGACGATGTTTTGTGCGTCTTTCTTTGGGGCTGCGTAGAACCAGTAGTCCGTCAGTATGCCATTGACCAACAGACTACGCTTTACTGCTCGAGCTTGCGCTCGATCCATTAGCTCAGCCGCGGAAACCACAATTACAACTTTCTCCCCAAGTATTGATTACCTCCTAATTCTAGCCAAAACTCCATTGCAAGGCTTTGTCGGTTCTAAAGACTAGTCTGATGAGGTGAATACTGAAAACTCGAAACTTAAGCTTCCTGATTGGTTAGAAAAAGTAGCAGTCTTTGATACAGAAACTACTGGACTGAATCTTCAGCAATCAAGAATTGTTACCGCGGCACTACACATAGTTACCTCTCAAGGTGAAGTCCTGCCAGATGGTAAAAACTGGCTGATTAATCCAGGCATTCCAATCCCACCCGATTCCAGCGCAGTTCATGGTGTCTATGACAAAGATGTGGCAGATGCTCAAGATGCTGAATCTGGAATCGCCGAGATTGTTAGCGCTATTCAAGAACTGTTTGATCTAGGCATTCCTGTTGTGGCCTATAACGCACCGTATGATTTCACAATTCTTCGAAATGAAGCACTTAGGTACGGCATTGAGCCGCTTCGCTTTGGTGCTGTGATTGACCCACTTGTTATAGACAAAACTGTAGATAAGTACCGAAAAGGAAAGCGAACATTGATTTCGGCTGCCGATAGATATGGTGTTTCTCTTGAAAATGCCCACACAGCGACTGACGATGCCATCGCAGCCGGTCACGTCGGGTTAGCAATCCTTCGCTATTTCCAAGCCCAGGATAAACCGGTTGTGCCATTTCCGAGTTCAGCAGAAGAGCTTCACGAGCTGCAAGTTAAGTGGGCTGATGAAATTGAGGCAAGTTACGCACAGTGGAGAAAGCAAGAGCGACCAGACTACGAACCACAGTTTGGTTGGCCAGTAAAGTTGTCATAAAAAAAGGACCTCTTTTGAGGTCCTTTTTCTTCTAAGACTAGTTCTTGGTTCCGAACTGCTTGTAACGAGCGTTGAATCGCTCAACACGACCTGCTGAGTCGAGAATTCTTTGCTTACCGGTGTAGAACGGGTGTGATGCCGAAGAGATTTCAACATCGAAAACTGGGTATGTGTTTCCGTCTTCCCACTCAATAGTTTTTGATGTGGTCACGGTTGAACGAGTGAGGAATGCAACTCCTGATGCTAGATCACGAAATACAACTGCCTCATACTTTGGGTGAATGTCAGCCTTCATGGTAAATCTCTCGAATCTTTGGGGTTTTACTTGGTGCAACGGCACCGAAGACCAACTATACCAGAGTAATACTGTGAATTTCTAGGGCTTTACTTGGCTCTAACGGCAAAACGTCCGTTGACCAAGGCCACCTCCAGGTCTATTTTGTAAGCATCAGAGAGGATGTTTGTCGTTAGAGTCTGGTTTATTGGTCCTTGAGCGATTACCCTCCCCTGATCTAAAACCAAGGCGTGCGTGAAGCCAACTGGGATCTCCTCCAAATGGTGGGTGACCATGACTATCGCTGGGGCTTTGGGATGTGAGGCATAACCTCCCAAGATCTTGATGGTGCTTTCTCTCGCCCCAATGTCCAAGCTTGCGACAGGCTCATCAAGAAGCAGAAGCTCTGGGTCCGGCATAATGGCCCTAGCTATCTGGGTTCTTTTCTTCTCCCCGTCGCTCAGAGTCCCAAATGGTCGCTCTGCCAAGTGAGCCAATTCCCACTCGGCTAACACTCGCTTAGCTCTTCTTTCATCTACATCGTCATACATCTCCTTGAAACGACCGGTAATTGCATAACTTGCAGTCATAACCGCATCCAAGACCTTTTCGGAATTGGGAATTCGGTTAGCAATTGCGGTCGAGGCAAAACCGATTCTGGTTCTAAGTTCAAAAACATTGATTTCACCCAAAGTTTCACCAAGTATCTGGGCTGATCCTGCTGACGGTTGCATTTGTGCGGCCAGAATCTTGAGCAGAGTTGTCTTACCTGCACCGTTGGGGCCAACTATCACCCAACGTTCGTTGTCGGAGACTTGCCATGTGATGTTGTCAAGGATTGTTTTACCCTCACGGATGAGGTTTAAGTTCTGAAGTGAAATAACCTGTTTCATTGTCTTTTAGCCTATTTCAGTTCTTGAGCTCTTGGAGTTTGACACTCACGGATTGGCTTATCCAAAGGGAAAGACCCAATATAGTTTTCTTTATGACTCAACAGTTAGCTAAGCCCAGATTCCTCGTTGTTCTTGACGTTGATTCAACTTTGATTGAGCAAGAGGTCATCGAACTACTGGCTGATTTTGCTGGAAAAGCAAGCGAGGTAGCGAAGGTAACTGAAAGGGCAATGGCAGGCGAACTTGATTTTGCAGGTAGCCTCAGAGCCAGAGTCGCCACACTTAAAGGGTTGGACTCAGAGATTATCGATAAGGCCTTGAAACAGATAACAATAACTAAAGGAGCAATTGAGCTAATTGCTGCTGTCAAGGGTGCCGGTGGTTACGTTGGCGCGGTTAGTGGCGGTTTCACTCAACTTTTAGATCCTTTGGCGCTGAACTTGGGTCTGGATTTTCATAGAGCAAATCAACTTGAGATTGTTGAGGGAATACTAACCGGAGAAGTTATCCCACCAATAATAGACAAACCCGCAAAAGCGACGGCGCTTGTTGAATGGTCAAAGCAGCTTGGCATAGAACTTTCCCAAACCATCGCTATTGGTGATGGCGCAAATGATCTGGACATGATTAATGTTGCTGGCTTGGGAATAGGCTTTTGTGCTAAGCCTAGAGTTCGAGCTGCGGCAGACCTGTTAGTCGACTCTGGAGATTTATCTGATGTTATTTCACTTATTGGTCTCTAGTGACCAGTTGAGTGCAAGCCACCATCAACATGAATAATCTCACCCGTTGTTGCAGGGAACCAATCACTTAGCAGGGCAATAATTCCTTTAGCAGCTGGTTCGGTATCAGCCAACTCCCAATGCATAGGTGCTCTTGAAACCCAGATGTCTTCCATGTCAGAAAATCCTGGAATGCTCTTTCCTGCGGGGGTTCGAAGCGGCCCTGCCGAGATGAGATTGATTCTGATGCCATCTTTGCCAAGGTATCGCGCAAGATATCTGGAAGTAGATTCGAAAGCTGCTTTAGCAACACCCATCCAGTCATACACGGGCCAAGAGACGCTGGCATCAAAAGTAAGTCCCGCCACCGATGAACCTGGTTTCAGTAGTGGCTTAGCCGCCATCGTTATTGACTTGAGTGAGAAAGCGGAGACTTGAACTGCAGTAGCAACGTCTGGCCACTCAGTGCTTAGAAAGTTGCCACCTAACGCAGTGCCTGGCGCGAATGCGATGGCGTGGACGATTCCATCTAGGTGAGGAAAGTATTGTCTAACTCGATCAGGAAGTGCTGCAAGATCCTCGTCGCTAGTTGCATCTAACTCAATGACCGGTGCTGGTTTTGGAAGTCTTAGGGCAATCTTTTCAGTAATTGGCAGCATTCGCCCATAGGAGGAAAGCACAATATCAGCACCCTGCTCTTGCGCCAGTCTTGCAACAGAGAATGCAATTGATGCTTCAGTTAAGACTCCAGTGATTAGGAGCTTTTTTCCTTCGAGGATTCCCATAATGTCCTTACCTATTCCTTATGTCTTTCCCCCGAAGCAATTCTGCCAGTAATTAGGCTGAATTACTGCTAATGACCCATGCCTAGGCCACCATCAACTGGAATTACAGCGCCGGTGATGTAGGCTGCATCGTCACTAGCCAGCCAAAGGACCACTTTGGCTACCTCTTCAGGAGTTGCAAATCGACCAACCGGAATACGCTTTTTGTATTCGGCCTGCACTTCCTCGCTCAATTCGGCAGTCATGTCTGTATCAATAAAGCCCGGAGCTACGACGTTCGCTGTTATGCCTCTACCCGCCAGCTCTCTAGTAAGTGATCTGGCCATGCCAATTAGTGCACTTTTCGAGGCTGAGTAATTGATCTGACCTGGGCTACCAAGCAGGGCAACCACCGAGCCGATAAGTATTACTCGGCCATATTTGGCTTTGATCATAGATTTGCTTGCTCGCTTTAGAACACGGAAAGTGCCTGTGAGGTTGGTGTCGATGACCTGTTCGAATTCCTCATCGGTCATCCTCATGAGCAAAGTATCTTTGGTTATCCCAGCATTTGCCACGAGGATTTCTATCGGTCCAAGCGCATTCTCGACCTCAGCTACTGCAGCGTCCAAGGATGCTGCATCAGTCACATCAGCTTTGACGCTTAGTGCTCCTTTTGGACCCTCTCCTTGACGAACTGTTACTGCTGTTTTGTATCCAGCAGCAATAAAAGCTTCTGCAATCGACTTACCGATACCGCGATTACCGCCGGTAATCAGGACTACTCGAGACATTTTGTCCGCCTTTAGATGAATTAGTCGTTTAGGGCATGTTTAGTCCAAGTCTATATCTAGGCTTGTCTATAGGGATTATCTTGGAGGGTGAAATGGCAAAGCGGCAATCTGTGACGTCTATTGATATTTCTCCAGACGAGGAACGCAGATCACGATTTCTGAAGTACACCATAGCCATGGTGGTTAGAGTCATCTGCATAATCCTGGCCGTTATTGTGCCGCTGGGTTGGCTAACGGTACTTTTCGCCATAGGGGCTATTTTCCTTCCTTACTTTGCCGTGATTATTGCCAATGAAGGTTCGGCAAGGGCAAACAACAAATCTTCCAAAGTTGAGGCTCCTACCCTATCTATTGGGGCAGACGCATTCAGAAAAGCCAGAGATGATGATGAAAAATAGCGGGTCTGTAAAGCGCTATGCATCTTGGTTCTTTCTCGGTGCCATCTTCGCGTTGGGCTGTTGGTTTCTCTCGCAGTGGCAATTTTCTAGGCAGGCTGAGGTTAGTGCTGCAAATCAACTAATTAATCGAAACTATGATCAACCTGCTGTTTCACTGACTTCACTGCTAACTCCGGCAAAGCAGTGGGACAAAAATCTAGAATTTCGATTGGTGTCTGTAACAGGAAGATACATTCCCTCCAGTTCGCTACTTGTCAGAAACCGACCATATGACGGACAGCCTGGCTTTCTCCAACTGGTCGCCTTTAGAACAGATAGCGGCTCTGCAATCTGGGTCGAGCGTGGATGGTATCCGACTGGAAACAATCAGGATGCTCCGGATTGGGTAGCAAAAGTAGATGCTAATCAACGAAGCTTATTACTTCGACTTAGGCATACGGAGAACCCAGATTCGAGAGAAGCACCCACAGGCCAGTTACAAAATATTGATCTAGTGAAGGCAAGTGCAACCCTAGGTGGTTCCGCATATCGACAGGCCTATGGCCGCTTGGTAGAGGAATCTACGACTCTGCAACGTGGGGTGGATTTAGGCAGACCACAACTATCTGAAGGAAATCACCTAAGTTACGCTTTGCAGTGGATTCTCTTCGCTCTGATGGCCATCGGTGCGGTCCTTTGGAACATTTCACAGGATCGAAGAAGAATTGCCGGACTGCCACCTAGAAAACTAAAAATTCTAAGTCGCGATAGAGACGCTGAAGTTGAAGACGAGATATTGAAATAGTTCCGACTAGAAATTTAGCCGGAACTACTTTCAATCGTTCTAGTTCTTTTTTAGAGCAGTAAGAGCAACTAAGCCGAATCCAACTTTGTTTACAACATCAGCAATCACGTAGATGATTGCAGCCAGGCATACGGCTAACTCAATAGTCCCGGCGTCTGAGTTGTTCAGCTTTAAAAATTCCTGAGTTGCTGTTCCAATTGGATAAATTGCCCAACCAAAAATAACGAAAAGCTTCATGTTGTTAACAGCTCTCTTGACTTCTGCTGTTCCCTTGGCTGGCTTTATAGTCCAAATTAGATACACGATATATAGCCACGCAAGTGATGAAATGACGAAGTTGACATAGTTGCCACCAGAGCCGACTTGACCAATTTCACCAAAATAACCGGTGATTATCATCACCAAGTCTGCAACGACTAATCGGTAGGTCGTGCCCTTAGGCGCTCCTGCCAGGCTAGCTATGATTCCAAACTCAATTAGCAGTAGTGGAGTCGTAAGTATCCAATCAAGATAACGAACCGGCATAGTCGCCTCTATCTGAGTGACAACTGTCTCAAGAGGGAACCCGACGATGTCTTTCATTTGCCAATACATAATTGCTGCGATGAAAGTGATGGTCGCCGCATAGGTAACAGTTATGCGATTTTCCGGTTTGTAGTCTCCTCTTTGCAGGACAAAGTAAAAGGTGGCTGAGGCCATGGCTACGAATCCAAGCATGAACATGGCTTGGGTGAGTGAAATTATATTCATTGAGACCCTTTCTCGGCTCTTTCTCTTAGCCTATAACCGGTCTCAGAATTAATTAGGATAAGACAATCAAGTCTCGGTAACCCTCATTCCAGAGATCTTCTTGACCATCTGGCATCACCAGCACTCGTTCAGGATTGAGCGCATCCACTGCCCCGACATCGTGAGATACAAGAACAATCGCACCGGTGAAGGTAGCAATAGCTTTCAGGATCTCTTCTCGGCTGGCTGGATCCAGGTTGTTAGTTGGTTCATCTAGTAGCAGCACGTTCGCTCTGGAAACGACGAGTGAAGCAAGGGCGAGTCTGGTCTTTTCTCCACCGGATAGGAC
>JBJTHM010000208.1:0-3888 GCA_046094465.1 Rhodoluna sp.
TGCCGATTCGGTTTCGGCGTATGGGTCGATTTCAAGCACTTCAACAACATTGAACTTTGAGGCTATAAACTACGGCTATTTATCGCCAACTGGAGCAACCCTGTTTGATAGCAACTATGGTGAAGTCACGAAATCAGGAAGGGTGACAATACGTATAACTCCTGATGCACAGGGCAGGCTGGTGGTTAGAAATGTCTACCGGCAGGGATATTTCGCAAGAGTGGACAACAACGGATTTATCATCCAGGCAAACGGTGTTTCAGCAAGCACCGCACTCAAGTTCAGAGCTGGAGATGTAATTACCCTTTCTCGCGGTTATCGAGCTCAAAACAAATCACAGTTTGTCAATGCAGCCGGCAGAGGACCGAGAATATTGCAGAATGGGAAATTCGTCTGGGTCTGTGCACTTCATGCAAACGATTACCGACCAAGAAGTGCCATCGGTTGGAACCAGGATGGTCAAGTTTGGCTGATTACCTCCAGCAGAGGTGATAATGCCGATGATAGCGGTATGCGAATGGGTGGTTCAACTACGGATCAGATTGGTCTTTGGCTTCAATCGCTCGGTGCCACGGATGCCGTGCTTTTAGATGGTGGCGGTTCGACCACTTTGGAAATGAATCATCCTGAAAACGGTTGGCAGAGATTCGATTTACCTAACTCAGCTTGGTATCGAGGTTTGGTAAATGCTTTTACAATCCAGCTAAAAAACTAATTCTTCTTATTTGGATTCATCACGACTGCAGCTAACTTGATGGCAAATCTTCTGGTGAAGATTTTGCTTGATTTTGCGGTTAGCTTATTTAGTGCACCGTCTACTACTGTTGCCGGTGGCTTGGCCTTTTCTAGAGCCTTGAAGGTGGTTGAAACTACCTGATCTTTGTTTCTGATGAATCTGCCCAGCGCAGGAGAGTTTCCATTAGCGTCAAAGAATTCAGTTTCTGTTGGCCCTGGGCATACTGCCAGAATCCTCACGCCAGAGTCCCGATACTCACCCCACAGTGCTTCTGTGAAAGACAAGACAAAAGCCTTGGTGGCTCCGTAGACGGCCATATATGGCAGTGATTGGAACGCGGCAGTCGAGGCGATGTTTATGACTATGCCATCTTTTCTGGTAACCATATCAGGTAAAAATGCGTGGGTAAGTTCGACAAGGGTTGAAACATTCACAATGATTTCATCGTTGACAAACTTAGGGTCTTCATCGACAAAGTTGATTGTTTTACCAAAGCCAGCGTTGTTTACCAAGATGTCTATTTGGTATCCGCGACCTTTGATGATTTTGGCTAGTGAGCTGGCTGCGTCCCTTGATGAAAGATCCATCGGCAGGACGGTTGCTTTACCGACCCCGTGCTCCTTGGAGATACGGTCGGCTAGATCTCTTAGGCGGTCGGCCCTGCGGGCCACCAGGATAACTTTGGCACCGCGTTCAGCGAGAGCCAAGGCGTAGGCCTCACCAAGGCCTGAGCTTGCACCAGTAATTAGGGCTGTTTTTCCAGTGAAATTTTCCATCCTTTATATTCTGCCATTAGTTGCTTCGCTTATTAGGCTTGTAATTAATTCTTGAGGAGTTTTGGATGCTAAGTCGCTTACGTCACTTCAGAGCAGCCTACCTTTTGGTACTTAGTTCAGCATTACTGTTCTGGATTATTAGTTTCTGGTTGCCGCTACCCGAGTATCTTCAAGTACTTTCAAGCAAAGATTACGCTCCCTTTGAAATCCCATTGAAGGTTTTTGTTGCGCTGTTTTTGAGTGTTTGCCTTATCAATCTTGTTATAGCTGGATTGTTCGCTACCAGGATCTATTCTTTGGCAAAGTTTTGGTTGGCCGTTGTCCCAGCAGTTTTGATTTTCTTAGGTCCAATTGTTTTGGCTATTCCAATTGCACTGCAATTTCCTAAGCAAAACTACTTCGAAGTGTTTGCTGCAATGTATCGGTTGTTTAGATTCACTAAGCCAGACACATTTGCCCTGGCTCTGATATTCACCGTGCTGGCTGCAGCGCTGAATATCTACGCAGCTATCTTGATTAGAAACACTTCAGATGCCGATAAAGTATCCAGTAAATTACGTAACCGTTACCTCATCTACACCGCGGTGGTAACTCTGCTGGTTGGTAGTTTTGTCGCAATCAACGTGGTCAATGCAACATATCGTTCACTGGATCGTGCTGCCTGTCAGAAGTATGAAGCCAGAGAATTACCTCAACTGGATGAAGAGGTCCCAATTTTCCTATCGGATCTGATGCTCTACGGTCAATCCTCAGGCACCAGCCAGCTGCAGAGTGCTTTTATAACCTTCTCCATGCTTTCGAGACAGTATTACCAGTTGCTCGATTCCAGTGACGATGAAATTATCCTCAGCTCCGTTCAAGCTCAGGTAACCGAGGCGAGAGCCAAAGTGGCGCTGTTATGTTCAGAGTTTGCCACCGACTAGGAACTACATAAAATGTTGATTGAATCTATAGGCAGGCTTTGATGTTTTGGCGCAAATTAACTAACTCACTGATAGCAATCTCCTTAGCTAGTTTTTTCACACTGGCAGCAACACAGACCATTCAGGCAGCTCCTAGCCAACCACAGAGCATCTGTGCCGAAGGCTTCGAACTCCAAAATGAAACCTGTGTGGCCACATTCGGTTATTCCCAACTTGGCACTCAATTCAAGGTTCCCGAAGGGCTCGGTGCAGTTCAAATCGAAGTGATTGGAGCTGCTGGAGGTTCTGGCGGTTTAGATTGTGGTGCTGGTTGTGTGGTCGCCACCTCGGGACCAGCAGGTAAATTACTGCTCCAATTTGAAGATCTCTCAGGAGCACAACTGGGACTCTATCCAGGTCAACGCGGAGCTAACGGTGCTAACGGAGCGAACTCTTCTGGAGGCGGGCCAGGTGGTCTTTCAAGCTATCTGACCGAGTACTCAGGTGGTCGAGGCGGTAACACCGGCTCTGTGGGGTCCTCAGGTGGCGGTGGCGGGGGTGGTGCAGCCAGCCTAGTGGTGATTGACGGTAAAGAATACATCGCAGCCGGCGGTGGCGGTGGTGGTGGCTCCGCTAACGCACCGCAGGGCTCAACCTCGGGAGTGAACGATGGAAAGATTTCCGTTGGCGCTATAGGTGTAAACGTCTTTGAAGGTGGGCAATCAACCTATACCGCTCCAAGGGATCTGAGCTTCACTGGAAGCAAGCTGCGTTACGAAGCTTCCAATAACCCTCGATGCGGGCAAGACCACACACCTGATGTGGTGGGCAAAAAATCCTATACCGTCTCCGCCTATGACAGTATCTGGGGCGACCCTTGCTACGGGCAAGGAAAGCGAATTGTTGGAAGCCTCTTTTACGCGCTCGGTTCAATCGGTGGACAGGGACAGGACTCCAGTTGTGATTTTTCCTGTGATGGTGCCGGTGCCGGTGGTGGTGGCGGTGGCCTAAACGGTGGTGCCGGAGGGGCCCTATTTCGATCATCTAACTCACTAGGTGAAGCAGGAGGCGGGGGAGGATCTTCTGGAAGTAACTCGGCAACCGGTGGCGTGGTACTGCAGAGCGAGTACGTCACAAGCGATGCCGATGGATCTATAACAATCAGATATGTTCCAGTCTTCCCACCATCCGAGGTCATCATCTTGTCCGATGCAAAAACAAATTCTCGTTCACATACTCTTCAAGTTTTAGTTAAAGGCAGCAAGGAGTTAGCCGAATCAGAGATTCAACTTACTGGTAGTGCACTAGGCCAGGCGAGCTTCAAAATAACAGCCCTCACTGAGACTCAAGAAAAGGGTCAAACCCGTTACTCCTTTAGGATTACTCAATCTGGAAACCAAAATATTCAGGGAAACCTGTCTGCAGCAATTCGTTCAGTGCAATCCAACATTGTTGAACTAGATCAGATTGCACC
>JBJTHM010000209.1:0-6837 GCA_046094465.1 Rhodoluna sp.
GCAAGCTCCAGCTTCATCGTTCGACTTGCATGTGTTAAGCACGCCGCCAGCGTTCATCCTGAGCCAGGATCAAACTCTCCGTAAAAGTTTTTTAGGAACGAAAGTAAGCTACCGTTCCAAGTTTTACGAAACCATCGGAAAATGATGGCATCAATTTGATCTGACTAAATCAGATTGTCTGACAATCTGTCTAATCCAATAAATTCTGAACATGAAGAGGCAAGCCTCTTCAAGCCAGGTTCTTGGCATCGACATTGTGCACGCTGTTGAGTTCTCAAGGATCGATTGCTTCTACGATTTCCCGCTAAGGTCCTACGCAGAGCAACTTCACTAACTTACCAGATTTTAGGCGTAAGTCAAATAGTCATACGCCGAAAAATCCCGAAAATTCGGGCTTTTTTCTCTGGAAAATTATTCAATCAAGACGACTGAAAACCCTTGATTTATCAAGGTTTTTTGAAGTTTGATTGGTTGCACTTGAGCCGGGTTCCTAAGAAGGATTCCCAAACTTTGGGCAACGGATTACAAGATTACGCCTGAATAACAGTTTCGTCAAATCTATTTGGGCTATTTTGCCCTTATTTTTGGCTATTATTTGATAAAAATTCCAGCGAGGGTTTTCTTACCACGACGCAGCACTGCGAACTCACCTAGGATGCTGTCCTGGAGGACTGCCAGCTCATCTTCAACCTTCAAATTGTTAAGATATACCCCACCTTCGGCTATAGCCCGTCGACCAGCACTGTTGGAAGAGACCAATCCAGTCTCAACTAAAAGATCAACAATCGGCTGCCCAATTTGTGCTTGGGTGTTTGGCAATTCTTGAAGAGCGGCAAAAAGAGTGTTCCTATCTAGAGACGATAGTTCGCCTTGACCAAACAGAGCCGCAGAGGCGGCGACGGCAGCATGAGCTGCCTCTTCCGAGTGGACGAGAGTCGTAACTTCGAAGGCGAGCCGCTTTTGAGCTGCTCGAAGGTGTGGCTCTAATGCAAGCTGCTTTTCTAAATCTTCAATTTCTTTTTTAGCTAAGAAAGTAAATACCTTGAGCAGATTTATCACATTTGTATCTTCAACATTTAACCAAAACTGATAAAAGGCATATGGCGAAGTCAATTCCTGGTCTAACCAAATTGCGTTGCCTTCTGACTTACCAAATTTCTTACCCTCGGAATCTGTAATCAAAGGTGTCGCAAGTATGTGAGCGCTCTTGCCTTCTACTTTATGAATCAAGTCAGTACCGCTGGTTAGATTTCCCCACTGATCACTTCCACCAATTTGCAGCACGCAGTTGTATCTGCGGAACAACTCAAGAAAATCCATTCCCTGAAGAATCTGATATGAAAACTCAGTGAACGAAATGCCAGCGTCGGAGTTGAGTCTTGCCGATACAGCATCCTTGCTTAGCATCTTGCCGACTCTAAAATGTTTTCCGACATCCCGAAGAAAGTCGATTGAACTCAAGGACTCTGTCCAATCGAGATTATTAGCCATGCTTGCAGCGTTCTCGCCCTCAAATGAAAGAAATGCCCTGGCTTGACCTTCCAATTTCTTAACCCAGGCCGCCACTGTTTCTTTCGTGTTTAGAGTTCTTTCAGCAGTTGGCTTAGGGTCGCCGATGAGTCCGGTAGCTCCGCCGATTAGAGCTATCGGTCTATGACCAGCAAGTTGAAGTCGCCGCATGACTAAAAGTTGGACAAGGTTTCCAAGATGCAAAGACGGTGCTGTTGGATCGAACCCACAGTAGTAAACAATTGATCCAGTATTTAGAGCTTTACGAAGTTCGTTCTCATCAGTCGAAAGTGCAATTAAGCCTCGCCACTTTAACTCTTCCCAGATTCCTGGAAAACTTGCGTCATTGGACTGCCTATCCAAAATATTCTTTGTGGCCATAATGAAAATCTATCTACTTCCAGCAGGGACCAGTCGGCGCAACGCACTAATTTGATCTAGCACTCTGGAGACGCTTGTACCCCCTGCACCGGTTCGAGATTTGATCGAACCAGAGACAGAGAGAACCTCCCTTACTTCTGGAGTTAGCAAGGTATGAATAGAGGCAAGTTCCTGATCACTCACCTCATCTAGCTGAAGTCCGTTTTTTTCTGCAAAAGCAACAAGGCGACCAGTAATCTCGTGAGCTTCTCGGAAAGGAACCTTTTGCCTAACTAGCCACTCTGCAACATCGGTTGCCAGTGAGTATCCCGCCGAGGCCAGTTCTTCCATTCGTTCCACGTTGAATTCCATGGTGGCCACAAGTCCAGTAAACGCTGGAAGCACCAACTTCAAATTATCGATGATGTCAAAAACGGGCTCTTTGTCTTCCTGAAGATCACGGTTATAAGCAAGTGGCAGTGCCTTTAGAGTTGCCAAAAGGCCGGTGAGATCTCCGATGATTCTGCCGGCTTTTCCTCGAGCAAGCTCAGCTACGTCTGGGTTTTTCTTCTGCGGCATAATCGAAGATCCAGTTGAGTAGGCATCAGCAAGTTTGATGTAGTTGAATTCTGTGCTCGCCCAGATAATGATTTCCTCGGCGAACCTAGAAAGATTAATTGCGATTAAAGATGAGATAAATGCAAACTCGGCCACTACGTCGCGACTTGAGGTAGCATCGATGGAATTTGCCATGGGGGCGGTTAGACCTAGTGCTTCAGAAACTATGTTGGGATCTAGAGCAAGCGAAGTCCCGGCCAGTGCTCCAGCGCCGTATGGCGAGAACGAAGCCCTTGCCTTCCACTCTTGCAATCTTTCTAGATCTCTAACCAAAGGCCACGCGTGAGCAAGAAGATGATGTGAAAGCAGCACTGGTTGGGCATGTTGAAAATGCGTTCTTCCGGGCATTGGTTCGCTCAGATGATCTTGAGCGAGCGTGGCTAACACATCGATAAGGTCCAACACCAATTCTCTAATTAGATTTGATTCCTCAATAAGATAAATCCGAATCAGAGTGGCTATTTGATCGTTCCTGGAGCGTCCTGCTCGGACTTTCCCTCCAAGATCTGGGCCTACCATCTCAATTAGACCGCGTTCCAAAGCAGAGTGAACATCCTCATCGGTTGGCTTAGGAGTGAACATCCCGTTTGCAACCCTCTTGTCGAGTTCAGCGAGAGACTTATCTAATCGATTAGCTTCAGGCTCAGTAAGAAACCCAGCAGCTCTCAAGGCCAAGATATGAGCCCTTGTACCAGCAATGTCATATTTCGCCAGACGCCAATCAAAGTGAGTAGATCGGCTTAGATTGCTCACAGCTTCGCTAGTGTTGCCCGAGAAACGGCCACCCCAGAGATTTGAACTTTCAGCCATTTAGTTTTTCTTTCCACGCTTAGTTTCGCGCTTAGCAGCAATTTTTGACGGCAACGCCCAAAGTTCAATAAACCCCTTGGCCATGGATTGATCAAAGGTATCTCCGGTATCGTACGTTGCAAGATCAAAATCATAAAGAGATTCTTCTGATCTTCTACCAGTCACAACTGCTCTACCACCTTGAAGGGTCATTCTAATCTCGCCCGACACATGTTCCTGGGTATGGTCAATAAAAACATCCAAAGAACGCTTTAGCCCTGAGAACCAAAGACCCTCATAAACCAAATCCGCCCAGCGAGATTCAACTGACCTCTTGTAGCGGTTTACATCTCTTTCAAGAGTGAGATTTTCTAATTCCTCATGAGCCGCAATAAGAGCAATGCCAGCAGGTGATTCATATACTTCTCGACTCTTGATACCTACAAGTCGATCTTCGACGATGTCGATTCGACCAACTCCGTGTGAACCAGCGATTGCATTCATCTTCTGAACCAGTTCTATCGCCGAATACCTAACTCCATCGATACTCACTGGAATTCCCTGTTCAAAGACAATCGTTACTTCAGTAGCCGGTTTTAAGGTAGCTGGATCTTCAGTGTATGAATACAGATCTTCTATTGGAGCATTCCATGGATCCTCTAAGAAGCCAGTCTCAACTGCCCGACCCCAAACGTTCTGGTCCACCGAATAAGGTGATTTCTTGCTCTGTGCGATTGGCAGATTGTTCTTCTCGGCAAATTCAATTGCCTTATCTCGGGTAAGAGCCAAGTCTCTAATCGGTGCAATCGATTTGAGCTCAGGGGCGATAGCAGCAACCGCAGCCTCGAAGCGCACCTGGTCGTTTCCTTTGCCTGTGCAACCGTGGGCAACGCTGTCTGCCCCAAGTGTCTTTGCGACCCTGGCAAGGTGTTTACCAATCAGCGGTCGAGAGAGTGCCGAAACTAGTGGGTAGCGTTTCTGATACAGAGCATTAGCCTTTAGTGCTGGCATCAAATAATCGTCGGCAAACTCAGCTTTGGCATCAATCACAATCGCCTCAACTGCACCACAATCAAGAGCTCGTTGTCTGATGACATCCATGTCCTCGCCACCTTGGCCAACGTCAACAGCCAGAGCAACAACTTCCTTACCAGTGGCCTCCTTTAGCCAACCAATACCCACTGAGGTATCTAAACCACCTGAGTAAGCAAGGACTACGCGATCAGACATTCTTATTACTCCTCATTACTGTTCCGAATCAAAAAAACCTCTTCGGGATAACTTTGATTTTAGTTGCCGCCACTTGCCAGGAATACCATTAGTGCCTTCTGCGCGTGCAGCCTATTTTCTGCCTGGTCCCAGATAACTGATTGCTCTCCATCTAAAACCTCAGCGGAAATCTCGTATCCTCGATATGCGGGCAGGCAGTGCAGCACTATCGCATCCGGCTTTGCATGTCGCATTAGCTCTTTGTCGAGCGTGAAGTTAGCAAAATCTTTTAGCCTTCGGTCTTTTTCATCTTCCATTCCCATGGAAACCCACGTCTCTGTTGCCACAACATCTTCATTCGTAACCGCTTCAGAAGGCGAATTACAAACAGAGACAGAGCCTCCATGAGCCAAAGCGAGCTCCTCCGCTTTTGCAAAAACTCCAGAGTTTGGCTCGTATCCCTTTGGAGTTGCTACTGTCACGTGCATGCCAGCAAGAGCTCCAGCTAGAAGGTATGAGTTAGCCATGTTGTTTCCATCACCTATGTAAGCGAGTTTTAGGGAATGCAGTGGACCCTTATGTTCTTTGATGGTCAATAAGTCGGCAAGCAACTGGCAAGGATGAAAATCATCACTCAGTGCGTTTATGACCGGAACAGCAGAATTTTTTGCCATCTCCTCGAGACCACTTTGGGCATATGTACGCCAGACAATTTGGGCGACCTGGCGATCAAGCACTCTCGCCGTGTCAGCGACAGATTCTTTGACACCCAACTGCGAACCTTGGGAATCGATAATCAGCGGAACCCCACCAAGATCGCTTATCCCTACAGCAAAAGAAACTCTGGTCCGGGTTGAGGTCTTATCGAATATAACCGCAACTGTTTTAGGTCCAGCAAATGGTCGTTCTGAGTAAGGTGACTTCTTCAATTCCAGCGCAAGACCGAGTATCTTGGCCTGTTCACTGGCAGAAATATCATCGTCTCGCAAAAAGTGTCTCACCATAATCTAACCTTCTATTCTTGTTCCAAAAGTTTCAGGATTTTCCTGAAGTAACTTAAGCGCATGTGGGATGCTTCCGTTGATTACCCTCGCTCTATTCACACCTGAACTAAGTGCGGTTAGGCATGCCTCCACCTTAGGAATCATGCCCTCTTCTAATCGCTCAGAGAGCTTTTCAAGATCAGCCGAGGAAACACTTTGAAGAAGTGAATCCCGATCTGGATAACTTTCATAAATTCCATCAACATCGGTTAGTATCAACAGCTCTGCCGCACCCAAAACTGACGCTACTGAACTAGCGGCTAAATCGGCATTCACATTAACCAACTGGCCTGATTCATCGGGAGCAATACTGGAGATGACCGGAATGATGGAATCCCCGAGTCACTCTCTAAGAAAGCCATCGCGGACGGCAAATGCTTCGCCCACTCTCCCCAGATCCTCTCTAGTTACCTCTGCCAAGAAGAGATCTTCAGTCACACCATTTAGAGCCATCGATTTAACTCCCCTTGATGAGAGCATTTCCACCAACGGTTTACTTATCTGTTCCATTAGGACATTTTGAATAATCGGTAAGGCCTCAAGTTCGGTAACCCGAAGGCCATCAATGAATCGACTTTCCAGTCCAGCTTGCCTAAGCGCAATTGAAATCTGGGGTCCTCCACCGTGAACTACAACAACATCGACCCCGGCTAGCCTCAGATCTGCTACATCAGCGGCGACGCATTCGATCAAATTCTTATCTACCATGGCGTTACCGCCAAGCTTGATTAGGAGAGTCTTTCCCCGCATCGATTCAAGCCAATTCATCTACAAACCGCAGTCTTCACTTAGACCTAGTGCAATATTCATCGACTGGATTGCTGCTCCAGCGGTGCCTTTGACGAGGTTATCCAGAGCCGTTACTACAGTGACCCGAGAACTGTTGGCATCAATGAGATAAGAGATCTGACAAAGATTTGTCTTGGCCACATTCTTTGTATCAGGTACCGAACCTGCTGGAAGAATTTCAACGAACCGTTCATCCTCATAGGCTTCACGGAAAGCTTGATCAACCATTGACTCGGTTACTCCTTTGCCCAACCTAGCGGTATTCACGGCCAAGATTCCACGAAACATGGGCACCAGGATTGGAGTGAAAGTCAGCTCAATTTTAGAACCCGTTAGTTCAGCCAAGTTCTGCCTAATTTCTGGGATGTGCCGGTGGACTCCCCCAACTTGATAGCCAAACGCAGATTCCAACTTTGCTGTATTCACCAACGCGGTTCTGCCTGCGCCGCTGGTGCCGACCGATAAAGTCGAAACCAAATCTTCCGTATCAATGAGTACATTGGCGAGAAGTGGTGCATAG